>JANNWK010000171.1:0-6065 GCA_031408355.1 Myxococcales bacterium | reverse complement strand
GCTGGCAACCAGGGGCTCACACACCATGAGTCCGAGCTCGGCGGGGATCCGTCCCAACTCGACCGTGAATTGCTCCGGCGGGACCGGCCCGGTGCCCGGGTTTCCCCTCATAGACGCCTGAATCGCCTCGACAAGGCGAGTGCGAGCAGCGCCAGCGTCCACCCGGTGCCCGCACGCGACCCGCCGAACTCACAGCCCTTCGAAGTGCGCGGGGCCGCGTCGTTGTCTGCGGCTGCGTCGGCGGTCATGCCGCCTGACGGCGTGGAGCCGGATCGCACGGCAAGGCAAACGGGCAGCTCGCTGTCGACACGCACCGCACACCAACCCTCGGTCACCGCTTCGTTGGGCGGCGACACGCACGTAGTCACTGAGCTGTCCGTGGTCGCGCCGTCTGCTGGCTCAGGCTCGTCACAGACTTCGCTTCGGACTTCATCCTGGGTGCGCAAGTCCGTGACCACGAAGGTAACGCAATAGCGTTCGGCCTTGGTCGGAAAGGCGATCAGGCCCAGGCCCAGCTCCGTTTGTTCCGGGTTGGTCAGGTAGGTGACGGCGTCCAGCGGCACCACCGCATCCGGTTGTTCCGGAGAGGCTTCGAGCCTTGCCTCCCACGCGACGTCACCGACCACGGGCGGCAGGCTCCACAGCGCTTGCCCAGCGAGTTGTTTGATGAGCCCCCCAGGCACACTGGCCACAACCGTCTGCGGACCTCCGCAGCCTGCCCCGTACGGGACTATCTCGCACGTGATCGGCTCACCGACTGCGTGATAGAAGTCAGACCAGCCCGTCAATGACAACGAGGCTGTCGTTGCGAGCGTGGGCGGACCCGCTACCACCAGCTCGAACTGACCCCCAACTGGCACACTCGCTGCCGGCTCGGCCTGGAGCGCCACGCTGAGTCTTGCGCCCATGGCGAGTGGCTCCTGCGCCGTCCACGCGAATAGGTACCAACCCGGCCGGTGCTCTTTCAAAAGCTTGAGCTTGCCCGCGACCTCAGCGCCGCCTTGGTCCGTGACCTTGACGACCATGGTCTCTTCGGCCCGCGCCGCGCTGAGGTCATTGCCCTCGGCGTCGATCAAGAAGAAGCCATCGGTCGCAATCGACACGGAAGTCCGGTCGCTGGTCGCGACCTGCTTGGGCTTGAGCCAAGTCCAACCCATGGGCCGCGGCACGTTGCCGCCGCCGCTGCAGCCGAGGGCCTCGTTCACTCCGATGGGTAGCGCTAAGCCACCGGGCAAACATAAACAGAGACCGAAAGCCGCGGGCACAAGCGCGACGACGGTGCAGAGCCTGGCCCAACGACTGGCGCGCCGACCGCCTGTTCGCAGCAGCGACCAGCACGAGAAGGCCACCCGGACCCAAGAAGACCAAAGAGCGCTGAGGTTCTGAGCGGTCATTCAAGCCCTTCTCAGCACTATCCGTGCCAGCTACTGATGCCCTGGCTCGTCCCTGATCGTCTTGAAACGCCCGGATTTCTTGAGGCTGCGCTGCGCCATACTGTGCCACCGCCGGCATGGCCCGTCAGGACGGCGGCGGGCGTCACGCCTTCAGAGTGAAGACCTTGCAGGTGCCTTCCGGATGGATCGGCCCCTTCAGCAACTTGCAACCGCCACAGGCGCCCTCGCTCGTCGCGGCGACCCACTGCTGACAGGCTTGGCAGGCCTTGCTCGGATCAGGCGAATGCTCGACGTAGCCGAGGGCGGCGCGCGTGGCGTGCTCGGCCTCGGGGAGCTGGGGCGTTTCCGGGCAGGTCGCCGGGACCCCGGCCGCCCGTTTGCAACCGCTCGCCACGAGCGCCCCGCCAAGCGACACGAGCAGGGTTCGACGCCTCATGGCTGACGAGCCTACACCAAGCCGCGCGCCGGCAGGGCCAGTCGTTCTTGGTCGCGTGAGCGTGCCTAGCTCGGTGGGACGATGGAGGCGGTCAGCTCGACGCGCAGGCCGTTGGGGCACCCGATGTCGAGGATCTCGAAATCAAGCGTGTTCATCCCAGTGACGAACCCACTCGCAATCGTGAAGGCCGTAAGCGGCGCGTAACTGGGTGCTGCCAAGCCGAGGCTTACGTCATTGAGGCGGATTGCCGTGCCAGAGTTGTCCGCGCCCCAGGCGCCTTGGATCGTGAGCGTGGCCGCTTCGGCTTCGGTGACGACAAAGGTCGTGCGGTAGACGTAGGCGCCAGCGCTGTTACACGGCGTGGCACCCGGATACGCTTGGTTCGCGGAGGGCGCGATCCACTTCGACGTCTCGCTCTGAGCGACCCAATAGCCGTCCGCGATGGCGCTGGTGACGATGGCATCTGGCCCCACGAAGGTCGTATCGGCGCTCTGAATGAGAGTGTAGTGAGGATCGACTTCGCCGCCAGCAAGTGACGCTCCGCTTGCGTCCACGCCGGTATTGAAGACAATCCGCGCGGGGCTGCAAATGCCGACCTTGCACGAGCCGTCCGTACAAGCGCTGCCGTCCGCCGCCTCTTCGGCGTCGATGCAATCCGTGACGTTGTCGCTGCATTCGGTGCGTCCGACGAGACACGGGAAGCCCGGGTTCGTGTCGCACGCAAGCTCAGCAGTGCAGGAAGGGCCGCCGCCTTCTCCGCCCGCGCCCCCCGCCTCCGGGGTCGCTCCGGCCGCGCCACCCGCTCCACCTTCAGCGCCGAGCCCACCCAGGCCGCCTTCCGAGTTCACCCCATTGCCTTGGTCGATGGTGCCGCCGTCGCCGGCGCCGGCTTGGCCTGCTTCTCCGCCCTGGCCCTGCGCAGCCCGCTTCTCGGTCGAGGCGCCGCACGCTCCTGCCAGTAGTGCGGCGCACGCCGCGAGCCCGAGGGAGCTGCCAAGGAACCATCCAGAGCGTCTGATAGACATTTGTATGCGCGGCTACCACCGGCTCCGGAAGCGCGCAACGAGCCCCGCTGGACACTCGTTGGCACGTTCGGCTAGGTTTCCGCGCATGCTGATGCGAAGGACTGGGTTCTTTAGGGTCGTCGTGCTTGGCGTGCCAGCGTTCCTGCTGGCCCACCTGGCCGCGTGTCAGCCGCCAACGAGCTTCCAAGGCGAGGCGAAATTCCCGGGCGGCGCGCGGGGCTGTTTCGACATGTGCGCGAAGAACCAAATGGACATGGCCTCGTTCGTCTACGTGGGCGACTACTCCACCGCCTGCGCTTGCAAGCCAAAGGTGCTGGCTTCAGCCCGGGCGACCGCTGCGCCAGGAACCGCCCAGGACGACAGCGAGGGCGCCGCCGTGGCGGCCGCCGCCGGCGTTGAGCTACAGCGGCGCCGAATTGCGGAGCAGCAACGGCAACAGCAACAGCAACAGCACTGGCAGAAACGGTAATTGCGACGAAGCTGAGCGGGCGGGGCCAACGCGACGCGGGGCCGAGTTCAGCTCGGCTCAGGGGCTCGCAGCCAAGACATCGTCGCTGGTGGCTTCGGCGGGCGCGACCCAGCGGACGATGCCTTGCTCGTCGACGATGAGGGTCCCCGGCAGCTCGAGGATGCCAGCTTCACGTTGCGCGACCGCGCCCGGATCCACGACGAAAGAGCTGCTGACGCCCCAGTCGCTCAGTTGGTTCTTGGCCTGTGCTGTCGACTCGCCCTCCCCCAGGACTGCCACGAGCACGAGTTGAGTTCGCTTGGCTTCCATGTCGGGGCGGCGACGAACGAGCTCCGATACCCAGTTGCGGCAGGCCTTGCAGCGCGGAGACCAGAAGCTGACGATGGTAGCGCTGGCGTGGCGAACGGGGATGAAGATGCGATCTCCCTTGTCGCTGGGAAGATCGAACCTTATGGGTTTGCCGAGCACGCTTGAGGGCGCTGAGGCCCTGCCTGCGGCAGGGGACGACCCGCACGCGCAGAAGCAGACCAGGCAGGACAGGTAGACCAGCAGGCGGACCAAGCCCGAACAGCCTACCTCAGTTGTCGTTCTCCCCTACTGCTCTTGGACCGAGACGACGGTCATGAGCAGGAATGCACCCCAGAAGGCCTCGGGCGCCGGGGGAATTCCGTCAATTACCAGGCCCTGGCCCATGCACGGCATGCTGTTGTCCGGGCAGTGGTGATGCATGAGGCAATCGATATCGAAGCCCTTCATGCTGAGCGTGGCGCCGCCTTCAACCGGGATGGTGGCCATGTAGTCGTAGGTCTTCACGGTACCGCCGCCGCCGTCCGAGTTCGGATTGTAGGTCTCCTTCGGTGACGAAACTTCGAGGGATAGCCACGTATGGAGCCCTTTTGCTTGGTGCGCCGCACCTTTCAGGAACTGCGGCGGGTTCGCGGTGCCGCCAGAATAGTCGCCCGCTTCATGCGTCCCTTGGAAGCGCAGCGTCACGTTGTAGAGCTTGCCGGGTGTGCCGCCAAAGTCGATGGTCTTGTCGGTGGAGGTGTAGCCGTCGTTGGGGCAGGTCTCAACTCCGGGAGGGAGCACGGCGCATAGGTTGCCCGCATCCGCCTTCGTGCATTCCATGTCCCAACGCTGACCGTCGAGCGCCGCGCCCGGCTCACCGCTACCGCCGCCGCCCCCCTGGCCTCCTGCGAGCGGCGCACCTGCGGATCCCGCGCTGCCTCCCGCTGTCGCGCCCGACGAGCCCGCCAGGGAGGACGTGCCGCCACTGCCCCCGTTCGCCGCCCCCGCGCCCGAAAGGCCGCTGCCTGTCCCGGCGACTGCCGACAGGCTCCCGGCGGTGCCGCCCGCTTGCGGCGAGCCCGCTGGGGCAGGCTCATCCGAGCAACCGACGCCGACCAGGAGAACGACGGCACGGAGAGCAAGAAGGCGGCGCATGAGTACCAGAGCTATCGCACTAGCTTCCGCCAGGCAAAGGCGCCGGCTGATCCCAGCCGATTCCGCGCGGGCGCGCGGGCCTTTCAGGGTGCCAGACTGCTCACTCACGTGATCACGACGCAGACCAAGCCCCAGGGCGCGCGCTTCCCAGCAGTGTCGGCCGCCGCGTTGCGAGCCGAGCGCGCACAGCAAGCTGAGCGAGCCAAGCAAGCCGCGAGGAGTCCGCTCGTCGTCTTGCTTGGACGCGTGTTCGACGTCTTGTGTCTTCTCCTCATCTGGATCTAGACGCGCTCCCCGAACCTCCCGCGAAGAGCGCGTCCGCCACCGGAAGCGTCAGAAGGATCTGACGCTGGACCACGGACGCCAGCATACCCGCCGGAAATCGCGCATTCACCGTCAGATTGGAAGTGGGTCTGAGAGGCGCTGCGGTGTAGGTTGCGCGCGGGTTGGCGCAAGGGTGCGACGACCCACAACCAGCGGTCGGAGAACCACGATGAAGCGTTCATTACTCGGCGTAAGTGTATGGGTCCTAGTTTGCGCAACGGTGCCTGCTCTCGTACTCGGTTGCGGCGACGCTGCGACGGAGCGCGAGGCGCAGGCCGGCACGATGAGCGTAGCGCTCACTGGCACGGGGAGCACCGGCAAGCTCTATCGCCTACGGAACGGCACGTTCAAGATCACCGGCAAGGCGACGGCCACCGCTTCCTCCGAAGACAACCTGAACTCGGGGTCGATCACGATGGAGCTGAAGGCGGGCAGCTACCTGGCCACCCTTGCCACGGGCTGGACCATGGAAGTGACCGCTCCGGACGGGACCTTCACCGCCGTGAAAGCCGTGCTCGTCTCGAACAACCCCTTGTCGTTTGAGATTGCAGACCAGCTGACGACCCCGGTGCTCTTCCGCTTCAACGCCGGCGACGACGTGGTGCAACTCGGCAACGGCCGCGCCGTGATCGGCATCGCCGTGAACGATTGCGGAGCGAACGGCGCAGCCTGTGACGCAGATGGAGATGGCGTGCCCCCGCCGATGGACTGCAACGACCAGGACGCCCAGGTATTCCCTGGCGCGCCAGAGCAGTGCTTCAATGGCGTCGACGACAATTGCAACGCAGTGGTCGACGAAGGCTGTAACTGCGGGCCCGCTCAGGGCTGCTGCATGCCCGGCGTCCCAGAGCTCTGTGGCGACAACCTCGACAACGACTGCAACGGACTCGTCGACGAAAACTGAGGCTGTAGCCCGGCTCAGGGCTCCTGCAAGCCCGGCTCCCCAGAGCTCTGTGGCGACAAAATCGACAACG
>JANNWK010000170.1:0-2136 GCA_031408355.1 Myxococcales bacterium | reverse complement strand
AACGCCCACGGGTAAACCACGCCGCTGGCCACGCCACCGTTGAGCACCAGGTCGCAGTAGCGGCTTCCCGGTGGCTGCTCGCGCAGTGGGTCCGGCAGCCTGGCCCGGCCTGCGTCTACAGCCACGGCCCCTCCTTGTCGTCGGGCTCGTAGTCGCGTTGCAACACGGCCGTGAGGGCCGGGCCACTGGGGTACCAGGCGTACATCGTTCCGAGCGGCGTCGTCCAGGGCCGGAAGCCCGCGAGGTACCGGGGTCGCTGCTGCTCGAGCGGCACACGCAGCGTCGCGTCGGGGTCTGCGTGGGGCCCAATGAGGGGGTCCGCAGCCGAGTCGTCGGGCTCAAACCCAAGCGGCGGGCGCGCCGCCCATTGACCCAGCAGATGCTCGAACTGGTCCTCGATGCTGGCGCAAAAGAAATGGCCGATCAGCCCGCGCTCGGCTGCATCGTTGGATGTGCCCAACCAGTCGGCTGGCCCGTAGGGAATGCTTCGGCGCTGCAGCGGGCGCTCGAATACCCGGCCATAGCGATCGGGTGCCGCGCGCATGCGGCGTACATGGGATCCGAACGGGCAGCCCCGGCCTTGATCGTCGCCGGTGAGATCCAGCTTCAGCGAGCCCTGCGGCGGCTCGTTGGTGTCGCCCGGCCGCAGCAGCAGTCCGCTCGGCCATCGACCGCTGAGCTTGGCCCTGACGAAGTCGGTCGTGACGGGCTTGCCGCCAAGGCGTGTCAGTGCGCCGGCCCAGCGGTTCACCGCGTCGTCAAAGGCTGCCAGGTCCTGCACCATCGGCCGCAGCACGCCGAAACTGCTGTTGCGGAACAAGCCTCGCACCTTGTCTGTGGCCCGGCCAAGCGCGAAGACATTGAAACCCTCGTCGTTCACGTGACCGAGCAGCATTGCACCCGGCTCGTGATGACGGCAATCGGGAGCCGCCGGACGGGGCGACGAGTCGTCGATGCAGACCTCGCTGAGACCGTCACGGAAGCCGAAGTGAACCCATTCGCCGACCTGATGCTGGGGTGCGCCGAGGCGCTGGCCGTTCTGCACGCCGCACCAAGCAGGCGGGCCGACGCCGGTGCATCTGCCGCCATGAGCGGCCACCAGGCCTTGGAACGCCACCAACCATTCGGCAGCGAGGCTGCTGGCAAGAGCCTCGGTTGGACCGGTCGGCCCATGAAAGCTGACGAGAACATGGGCACGCCGCTGCTCCAGGCACGCCCAGGGCCGTTCGGCTGCATTGGCAAAGCCGTCGCCGCAGCGTGCGGCGCGCAGCGCCGCACCGGCAGTGAAGGCGGGCGCCAGACGACGAAAAATGCGCAGATATCCCTGCGGCAGACCGAGCCGTTCGAGCCCGGCAAAACTGAAGCCAACACTGCAAAAGGAGTTGCTCGACGGCTGCGGGCCGAAGCAAGGGCGCAGCGTGGCGAGCACACCAAGAGCGCGAGCGCCAGCGTCGGCGCAGTCGGGAATGGTCAGCACCACATGCGCCACCGAAGGCCCTGACGGCGCGCGCAGCACCAACGCCGGCACCGCCCTGAGGTCTTCCGGTGCGATCACGGCAACCTCCGGCAGCGGCGTGCCTGCAAGGCATCAAGGTCCGGGCGGGCGCTGTACAGGTAGCCACCGATCGGCGCACGGTTGAAGCGCCGGATCATTTCGACGAAATCCTGCGGGTGCTCGGCTACCGGCCGCGGCGACGCACCTTCGAGAAACTCCAACAGCCCGTCGAAGAGATCGCCGGCGCGCAACGCAAAGTGCTCAATGTAGGCGTCGAACTGGCCGTCGTAGATCGTGCGCAGCACGAGCTGGCTGTCGTCGTCGGTGAACTCGAACCATGCAAAGTGAACATGACCAAAGCCGTTGAGCACATGCTCGACGCGGGGCACCGCGTCTGTGATCAACCGGCGCAGCCGGGCGGCGTTTTCACTGATGGGTGGCTTGACGCGCATCGCAACGATCAGGTTCTGCTGCGCGCGCACCCGCTCGCGCTCGAAGACGAGTGGATAACGCGTGCACGCAAAGCCCCACAGGCGCTCAAGCTTCAGTGGCTCTGCGGTCAGCGGGTCGCGAGCCGGCATGAGCCCCGGCAGTTGCAGCGTGCGTTGCACCAGCGCCGCGATCAGCGGCACCGCGAGCGC
>JANNWK010000169.1:0-4427 GCA_031408355.1 Myxococcales bacterium | reverse complement strand
GCACGTGGTGAAGCTGTCGGTCATCTCGGCCGAAAACCCGCAGATATCTTTTGCCAAGTGGCACGCCGGCACCGAGAAAGTTCTCATGTCGTCAGGCCTTGCGTGGACCATGCTCCGGCCCGGCAACTTCAACACGAACGCCTTCGGCTGGGCCGACACCATCAAGAGCCAGGGGGCTTTCTACCAGCCCACGGGGACGGGGCGCTGGGCGGGGATTGACCCGGCGGACATCGGTGCGGTCGCGGTCAAGGCCCTCACCAGCCCCGGACACGAGGGCAAGGCCTACACGCTGACCGGACCTGAGTCGACCGACGGCGCGGGCTACGCCGCCAAGATTTCGACCGCCCTTGGCAAGCCCGTGAAATTCGTCGACGTCCCGCCGGAAGCTGCGAAAGACGGCATGTTGAAGAGTGGCATGCCCGCCGCCTACGTTGACGCCTTGCTCGAGCTGCTTGGCATCATGAAGGCGAACTACGCGGACGTGGTCACTACCGACGTCGAGACGGTGTTGGGTCGGAAGGCGACCACCTTCGATGCGTGGATAGCCCAAAACGCCGCCGCTTTTCGGTAGCGCTCAGGCGACGTGACAGAACGTACGCCTGCAAGTTCAGGAGTGTCCCTGAATTCGTTCTGCTCTCGCGTGCCCGTGAACGTATCCTCATCCGATGCGGACCTTGGTCGAGCCGCTGCGGGCGCTACATGTCGGCCTTTTTGGCGCCCAATGCGGTCCGTTTCGGAGCCGCTGAGCAGCTGGCTGCTGCGAGCGGCTCCGACGCGAGCGCGTGCGAGCAGGCTCTCGGTTCGGTGCATACACGGCCATTCCCCGCCTGAAACGCCGCGTGGCGGCGCGCAGCGTGAGCTGGCACTGTCCGCCCATGGAAAGAGTCGCGATCCTCGGAGCTGCGGGCGCCATTGGACAGTCGGTTGCTGCGGCGCTTGCTGCGCGGGGTGTGCCGATCCGCGTGGTCGGCCGCAGCGAGGACAAGCTCCGGCGCGCGTTCGGTGCTCGGTCGGCGGAGATCGTTCCGGCCGATCTCACCACCGAGGCTGGCTGCGCGCGGGCGTTGGAGGGCGTGAGCACCGCCGCCTAAACGCTCGGCCTGAACTACTCGGCGAAGGACTTCGAAGCGTACGAGCCGATGATGCGCGCGTGTGTCGCGGCCGCGAAAAATGCCGGTTTGAAGAAGTTGTTGCTGATCTCGAACGTCTATCCCTACGGTCGCCCGACCACGGCGACCGTGGCCGAGGGTCACCCGCGAAACCCTTGCTCCGTGAAGGGCGCGCACCGCAAGGCGCAAGAGGACGTGCTGCTCTCCTCGCACGACCCGGCAGGGCTCCACACCGTGTCGCTGAGGTTGCCGGATTTTTACGGCCCCGGCGCTGAACTAAGCCTCGCCCACCTCGTGTTCCAGTCCGCGGTGCGGGGTACTCGCGCGGATGTCATCGGTCCGATCGACACGCCGCACGAGTTCGTATTCGTGACCGACGTCGGCCCGGTTGTGCTTTCGCTGCTCGCGGCGGACGACGGCTTCGGCCGCGCCTACAACTTCGCAGGTGCCGGGACGATCACCGTGCGCGAGCTGGCCACCAAGGCGTACGCCGCGGCGGGCGCTGGTGCGCCGAAGCTGCGGATCGCCGGCAAGAACATGCTTCGCTTCCTCGGACTCTTCGTCCCCGTCATGCGCGAGCTGGTCGAGATGTCGTACCTGCAAGAGATGCCGATCCTGCTCGACGACACGGCGCTACGCGCGCGGTTCCCGGATCTACACAAGACCTCGTACGACGAAGGTATCCAGAAGACCGTCGCGGCGTACCGCGCAGCACAGAAGAAGACCTCGTGAGACCGACCCAAGACAATGCCGGCGGCAACAACATGCCCGCCGCCACCGTCTCACCGAGGTCTGGGCCGGCATCCGCCTGCTCTGCGAGTCCGACCCATAGGCGATCCCAGATGCTCGACTGCGTCGTTGATCTCGTCGTCAAGCCGCGAACAGTCGCCTAGCTCGATTTCTCCGGTTTGCAGCAGACGTGCTAGCCAGAGCAGGAAATTCCCAGTCTTCGGCGCGAATTTCGGCTGGATCGAGGCCCATTGACCGGTTATACTCCGGGTATGAAAACGGCTGTCTCCGTTCCGGATCAAGTCTTCGACGAGGCCGAGCACCTCGCGAAAAGGCTCAAGATTTCTCGCAGCGAGCTGTACGCCAAGGCGCTGGCGGAATTCGTTTCACGCCACACGCCCGACACCGTCACCGATTCGTTCAATCGTGTCTGCGCGGAGCTCCAGGGCGAGCCAGATCCAGCGTTTCAGCGCGCCGCGCGCAAGGTTCTCGCGAGTTCTGAGTGGTGATCGGTCAAGGTGAGGTCTGGTGGGCCGACCTCGGCGAGCCCATCGGATCGGGCCCTGGGTTTCGCCGACCAGTTCTCGTCGTCCAAAGTGACGCTCTGAACCGCAGCGCCTTGGCCACCGTCGTCTGTGTCCCACTTACTTCCCAGGTCAAGTGGGCGGACGCCGCTGGCAACGTCTTTCTCTCCCCGCGAGAGACCAGCCTCGCCAAGCCTTCGGTTGCCAACGTCTCCCAAATCGTTGCGCTTGATCGGCAGATCCTTCAGCGCCGCGTTGGAAAGATCCCACGGACACGCCTGACAGCGGTGCTCTCGGGCATCGATGTCGTTCTCGGGCGTGTGCCTGGCTAACATCCGCTTTAGCGCCTTGAACAGCTTGTTCGCCGGCACTCGACCTGCGCTTCCAGTTTACTGGACGACGTGTTTGACGGAGAACCGCGACGACCGCGGCAAGATCGCGAGGGTGATACCACGCCAACGCGTCATCGATGTCGAGCTGCGCGCGCGGTTGAATGATGAGGCTGAGGTGTGGCGGCGGCGCAAATGTCGGCCATTTTCACGGCTCCCTGGCTTTTACAGCGACCTGCGGACCTACCCGAATCTGTCGCACCGACGACGCCCGTTCTGCCCGCAGCTCGGCCCACGCACCGCTGCGGCGGGCCTTCGTCCGGGTTTGTTCAACCAGCGCTTTAGCGCCGGTCACCTCGGCCTCGCTTCGCTCGCCCTCGGCGCCGCCGCGAGAACGCTACTTCGTTGGGCGGCGTTGTCACAGCCGTCGAAGCTTGTTGGGTAGTAGGGCTATTGGTTCTTTGGTGAACGGATTGATGCCGGTTCGGGCTCGGCTTGGATCTGGTTCAAACATGAGGTCCCAAATCTTCACGCCGTTGAGCCAATCGGACAGCCAGGCACGCAGACTCGAATGCGTGAGGGCGAATGCCTCGGACATGTTTTGGCCGACGTCGCGAGCGCCCGGGTCGAAAGTCAGGACGGCCCCTTCAGGTGATAGGCAGTCAATGCACGAACGAATTGCGGCGCCCCATTCGCAAAAAAAAAGGCAAATAGTGTGCTGGCCATGACCAAGCAGGATCCTCAGGGGCGGTCGCGGCAAGTGCGCTATGGACCGAAACGATCGAGTCGAGGTGAGATGGCACGTCTTGCGGCAGCAGCGGGAGTAACCCGTAGCCTGGCCCGAACCCGCGAGAGGGAGGCGGTGAAGGTGGCGACGAGGTGCGGCCAGCTTCAACGGCTTGAAAGCCGTAGTTGGGCGGCGTGCTGGCAGGTTGTCGCGGCGCTCTGGCATGCCCGCGGTGATTCGGTCGGCCTCAGGGTGCGCGTCGGTCGGCGCTTCGTCAGGGACGACGTTCGTGCGGCTTCCCGGCGGGCCAATAATAGGCAAGGTGCGTGACCGCGCCTCCGAAAAAGGTTCCGGCAGTACGGGTGAGCACCTCCCCGCCGCGCGCATCATAGAAGGTGCAGCAAGGGAGCTCGGCAAGGGTTTCGAGATAGAGAGGCGCGTGAGCGGGGCCGCGCAGGATCGAGCAGGCAAGGTCCCAAAGCTGGCCACCGATTCCCGCGCAGCGGTGGGTTGGAAGGACGTGGACAACATAGATCTCGACGCCCCCGGGAATGTCTTGCTGACGCGGTGGACCACCGCCGATGAATCCCACTACCTGGTCCGCGACCGTAGCGACCATGTCGAGTCGGTCTGCAGCCTGGAGTGACTCCGCCCATTGCGCGGTACGTCGTTCGAGGTCCGACGCTGGCCATTCGCGCGCGAGCGGCGCCAAAGAGTCGTCAGCAGATGCAATGTGAACGCGAGCAATGCCCTCGGCGTCGGATTGACGAGCGTGACGGATGACGGCTCGATCGACGCTCAATGTTCGCATCCTGGTTACCCCGTCCGCCCAACGTATCGCTGTTAAGCTGCGGCCGCATCCAGAAACTGAAGACGGCAGCAGCGAGCGATCACCGAGAGGGAGGACGGTGCAGGTCACGACGGGGCGCGGCCGTCAGCTTCAACAGCTTGTAACAGCTTGTTAGCCGGCGCTCGACCGGCGCTTCCAGTTTACTGGACGACGTGTTTG
>JANNWK010000168.1:0-3027 GCA_031408355.1 Myxococcales bacterium | reverse complement strand
CCCCCGCCCAGGTTGGCGTCGCACCGGCCGGTAGCGTCGCGCAGGTTTGACCGAAGGCCGTCACGTTGAGCGTGAACGTGCCGGCAGGGAGGTTGCCGAGCGCAACCGGCGCGCTCGCACCGGCGCTCACGTCGAAGGCTTTCTCGAAGCTCGTAGTCCCAGCAAACGCCGCCTTGTGGCAGATGGCGTCCACGGGCGCCGCGCTGAGCTCGAGCAACACTGACGCTGTCGGCCCTTCGTCGGCGTCATCCCCGACTTCAGCCGTGCAACCACCCAAAGGCAGTGAGAGTGCCATGACAGCACCTGCAGCGAGCCTCGCAACATACGACCACTCAAGTTCCATTCGCCACGCCCTTTCCGGTTCTGGTCCGCACCCTAATGTCGCGCAGCGACCGCCGCAACCGGCTCAGGAGAAACGGGCCCGAAATGGGCGCCATCGAAGCGCAGTAGAGCGGCGCACGCGCCTTTCCAATTGCTGGAAGCGATGTCGGCGCGTATGGTTCTCCCAGCATGGGCCGGGCCCTTTCCAGTGCAGAACGGGCCGCAATAGCGGAGATCGTGGCCGAAGCGGCGAGGTGCCTGGAACTCGACCGCGTCTTCTTGTTTGGCTCACGTGCGCGCACGGACGCACGCGCCAATTCGGATATCGATCTGGCTTTTGAGCATCATTCATCGGACGCTGCGTGGGCGGAATTCGTGAACCTCATGCACGATCAGGCGCCGACGCTGTTGTCTCTGGACCTCGTGGATCTGCGCCAAGTACCGGACGAATTGCGCGCGCATTCTGGCCGAAGGGGCGCTGCTCCATGGCTGAACGCAGCTCGAGACAATCGCTCAGCGCCGCTACTCCGCCGTCACGGTGACGTAGTCCGGCACCGTCATGGCTCGGTACTGGGCGGCGATCCAACCAGCGGAGCGCAGGCCTTTCTCGATGCGAAGCTCGTCGAGCCCACCGTCCCAGAAGTGCTTGGTCAGGTCTTCTTCGGTGCCGATGATGACCTGCAGGGAAGCCTCAGGATCGTAGCTTGTGGCGTTGAAGGCGCCTTCTGTGACGGCGCCCACGGCCGCTCCGTTTTTGTAGAAGCGCACCTCACCCGCGGCCAAATCGACGACGTAGGTCACCCAGGCCCATTCATCCATTTTCATGACGCCCGGCTGGCTGCGCACGCGCCGATACGAACCCTGGTCGTTGGGGTCAACGTGCGTGATCATGCGGCCCTCGTAGCTGACGTTGTAGCCAGTGTACGAGTTGTGGTTGTCCGTTGAGTGGCCCCCGACCGTGAACAGGACGCTGCCGTTGTCCTGCTCGTCCGTGCCATCCCCGGGGCTGCCGTCGATCTTAGCGGGCTGAACCCAGGCCGAAAACGTCGACCCGACGGCGCCACTGATGATCGGGATAGGCTGATCCGGCGACACGGCCACGTACTGCTTGGCCGAGCGCAAGAGCTTCAGCCCCTGACCCAGCTTGCCCTCAGCGAAAGTTCCGCCGGCGTTGACAGTGACGTAGGCGCTGGCTCCAGAATCGGCGACCTCGCCCGCCATATGCCAAACGGCAGAATAGGGCGCCGGCCACACGGCGCGGCGGTCCGGCTCTGCCGGCGCGGCGGCCAGCGCGTTGCCCGAGTAGAGCCACACCTCCACGGGAGCGGCGCCCAAAGTGGGCATCAGGAGCCAGATCATGATCCGCCGACCGGATCCCACTTCTCGACTTCATGCTTGAGCACCACGCCTTCGGGCGTCACGAAGCGCAAATCTTCGCCCTTGGATTGCGCGCTCGCGTAGTCAAAGCTCTGGGCACTGAGACGCACCGGGACCTGAAACGCCTGGAGCTGTTCTGCCAGCAGGGGGTCCGTGACCGTGACCCTCCAGCGCTTGGCCCAGGCGGGGTCGAACCAACCCCCCGGCAAGGCCGCAGTCCCACCCGCGCCAGCCACTCCCGATACCCCGCCCGCCGGCGTCGCGAGCGCTCCGCCGCTGCCAGCAACTGGGCTCCCGCCAGTGGTGGCCGCTGCCCCTGAGCTCCCGCCCGCGGCCGGGCTCCCCGACGCCCCCATCAGCGCTGCGGGCTGGTCTGCGCACCCCGTGGAGCCCAGGGCCGTGGCGACGCAACAACCCAAGACTCCCAGTCGAAGCATCGTGATAGGCATGAAGCTAGGTCGATGCGGGTTGCACGACCCAGGCATCCCTCAAAGTCGCTCGCCCCTCTACGCCCCGCGCCCCCCAGCCCGAACCCAGCCTTAGTTCGCCTGCTTCACGCCGGCTTCATGTTGAGCCGTGCCCAATCGGCAAAGCCGGTGAAGCCGCCGGGGACTAGGGCATTGGCCGCAGCGATGTGCTTTTCGTGGTCTGGGCCGAAGTACGTGTGTTCCGCGAAGTACTGGAACATCTCCCGCATCTCGTGGGCGCCGGGATAGAAGCCGTCGTAGGCCTCCGCGGGGACCTGCATGACCTGCAGCTTGTGGCCGAGCGCGTTCAGGGTACTGACAAAATCGTTCCAAGAGTACACGCCGCCGCACACCGCAAGGTAGCTGCCGTCGGCCAACTGGTCGCCGGCGCTGAAGGCCGCGGACACCGCACGACCGACCTCGGTGACGTCGCCGCCGTGGATGACACGCGCTGCGGGGTCCATCGGGACGGCCCAGCCGCGCTCGCCATTGGGCAGAGGTTGCGGCGCCATCATGCCGGCGAAGTTCTGAAAATACATCGGCGCCTCCACGAAGGTGTGCCGCGAGAAGCCAGCCGCCTTCACGACCGCATCCACCCGGGCCTTGCCGGTAAAGTGCACGACCTTCAGCCGACCCGCGGTCAGCTGCTCGCTGTTCGGCAGCGTGGACCAAACCAGGTGGCTCACGCCAGCCGCGCGAATCGCCTTGACGGCGGCCGTACCGATCTCGGCCTCACGCGGCCCCTGCGAGGGGTCCCAAAAGTTGGTCACCAAGAAGGCACCATGGGCGCCACTGAGAGCAGCACCCAGGCTGCTCGGCTCCAGCAAATCGGCCTTCACCACCTCGACGCCGCGCGTCGCGC
>JANNWK010000167.1:0-3692 GCA_031408355.1 Myxococcales bacterium | reverse complement strand
CCACCGTCGCCCCGGCTCCCACCGTCAGATACTGGAGTACGCGCGCCCCCGTCCCGACTAGCACGCCTTCCTCAAGCACGACGCCCCCCGAGATGCTCGCCCCGGGATTGACGACGACGCCGCGTCCAATGTGCGTTTCATGACCAAGCTGCACCGCCATGTTGATGAGCGCGAAGGCGTCCATCACGAGGCCCACGCTGCCGGTCACCGACGGTGCCACCATCACCCCACGGCCCACGCGCGCGCCGGCACGGTCAAAAATGGCGGAGGGGTGGATCAAGGCGGGCCAATCCGCGTCCGGCAGGAGTGCAGAAAGCTCGGCGGCCAGCCTCAGTCGAACCTGCGGCGTGCCGATGCCCAATGCCAGGCCGTCGTACTCGTTCCTGTGCTGGGTCAACCAGGAAAAATCCCCGAGCAGCGACTCCTTCGAGTCGCGGGCGCCAAGTCGCGAAAGATCTGAAACCACGTAGCCTAGGTGGACAATCGGCTGTCCGGAGTTCGAGAGCTCGCGAATCAGCCACGCGGTGTCCCGAGCCTGACCGCCCGCACCGATCACTACAATTCTTTGAACCGCGTTCATCTACCAAGGAAGTTGAAGGGCGGGCACGCTAGCTCGGGTGCCGGCCGCAGGCGAGGCATTCACGAGGCCTCGGAGGGCGAGCCGCGGAATTCGGGCATGGTGGCTTGGCCCTCGGCGGCGATCCCCTCGCGGGCTACAACGGCGCGCACGGTTTTGGCGAGGATCAATAGGTCCGTTCCGAGCGACCAGTTATCCACGTACCAAAGGTCGAGCGCAAATTTTTCCTCCCACGAAATCGCGTTGCGACCGTGTACCTGCGCCCAGCCCGTGATGCCAGGCTTGACGTCGTGCCGCCGGCTCTGTTCAGGCGTGTAGCGCTCCAGATATTGCACCAAGAGCGGACGCGGGCCGACCAGGCTCATGTCCCCGCGGAGCACGTTCCAGAGCTCGGGGAGCTCATCCATGCTGGTGGAGCGCAGCCAGGCTCCGAAGCGCGTCAGTCGAGCGGTGTCTGGCTGGAGCACTCCTTGGGCGTCCTTCGCGTCCGTCATGGTGCGCAGCTTGTAGATGACAAAGCTCCGGCCCCTGAGCCCGGGACGCGCCTGGCTGAATACCGGAGGCCAACCGTGAAACCAAAGCTCCGCGCCCACCAGGCACCCAAGTATCGGGCTCAAGACCACCAGCCCAGCCGCCGATCCCACGATGTCCAGCCCACGTTTCAACAAGACCTCGACGCGCGATCTGCCTGCCACGGCGGCATCTTCCCCGGGGCGCCCCACCAGCGTCAAGCATGGGCCTACCACTCAGGTTGAGCTAGGGTCCCGCCCGTGAGTCGAGCTCTAATCACAGGAGGCGCCGGTTTCATTGGCGCACACTTAGCCCGAAGGTTGGTGACGGAAGGCTTTGATGTGGTCGTGGTGGACGACATGTCCTGGGGCAAAGCTGAACGACTTTCAGGCATCCCCCGAACAACGCTGGAACAGGCCAGCGTGCTTGACCTCCCCGGTCTGACGGAAAAGCTGGCCGGCGTAACGCATGTCTTCCACCTGGCAGCACTGATCAGCGCCTTCGAAAGCATCGAGCAGCCCGACCGCTACCTAACGACAAACGTCTTTGGCACGCTGCGGGTGCTCGAATTGTGCAAGGCCCTCAAGCAGCCACGGCTCGTGTTCGCGTCGACCTCCGGCATCTATGGCAACGCTGAGAGCACGGTTAAAGGCGAAACGGATCTGCCCAGCCCCACCACCGTGTACGCGGTATCCAAGCTGGACGGAGAACACCTACTCGCGCTCTATCGCCCACGTTTCGGCTTCGACGACGTCTCGCTGCGTTTCTTCAACGTGTACGGGCCCGGGCAGAGCCCCAGGCACCCGTACGCCAACGTGACGTGCCGGTTCTCGCGAGCAGCAGCGCTGGGCGAGCCGGTGGACTTGTATGGCGACGGCCTGCAGACCCGCGACTTCATCTACATCGACGATGTGATCGACGCCGTCATGGCCGCTGCGACGAAGCCCACCGACTCACGGATCTACAACATCGGTACGGGCCGGGACGCGTCCATCGCCGACCTGCTCGCACAGGTGCAACAGCTGTCTGGGACACGCCTCGAGGTGCGGCAGTGCGCCGCCTGGCCGAGCGACATTCGCCACATTCGCGCCGACATTGCGCGCGCAGGGCGTGAGCTGGGGTTTCAACCAAAAGTGGGGCTCACGGACGGGCTACGACGAACCATTGAGTTCTTCCGTGGCGCGGGACGCGACTACTAGGCCAGATGGACCTGAGCAGCGTTTGCCTGGCGATATCCTGCTTTCGCAACGACGAGACGGTTCTCCGCCTGCTCGATCGGCTGGCGCCCGCAGGGGTCCACTACGCCAGCATCCTGGTCGTGGACTCGCTTGGCACGGGCAATTTGCCAGGCAAACTCCGGACCCGGGAGGCGGCTCAGCCCGTAACCTACGAGTGCGCGCCGCAGAACCTCGGGTCGGCCGGGAACCTCGCGCTGCGGCTTGAGCTCGCCGCCAGGACCAACGCTCGCTACGTGTTTGCGATCAACCACGATGGCAACGCCAGCTGCGAGTCGATCGCCGAGCTATTGCGGCTGGCGGAAACGCTCGGACCGAAGCTCGGAGCCGTGTACCCTCTGCGTCGGATGGCCAGTCGCGGGGGCGTATTCGACGTGACCGGGCGCTACCGTTTCCCCTTCGCGGCCGTGCGTCGGCGCCGCCCACCCCAGGCGGCTCTGACGCCTGTCTTCTGGAGCAGCAGCAACGGCGCCCTCTATTCACTCACGCCTCCGCGCAACGGCCTGTTGCCCTACGCTGACCTATGGATGGGCTATGAGGACCTTGGCTACGGCTGGCTGCTGCACGAGCACGGCTACAAGCAGTACACAGCCAGCGGCGTGCAGCTCGACGACGGCTACGAGTACCAGCGCAGCCAAGGGCTATGGATTACGGACAAACCGGCGTGGTACGCCTACTACTTCGCGCGCAACCTAATACTGACCGCCAAGCGAACGCACCAGCCCCTGCCTGTACAAGGCTTGGCGTTGGCACGTGTGCTGCTGGAGCTCGGCGTCAGCGCCACGCTACGCAAACAAAAGAGAGCTCGACTCTCGGCCACGCTCCATGGTTTGCGCGATGCACTTCGCAGTCGCGCCGGAAAATGGCGACTCCCCTAGCCTCGAAGATGCGCAACCAACCATGTCCTCAGTAAACGACTGCAAGATCCTCGAGCTGCCCAAGGTCAGCGATGCGCGCGGCAACTTGACCTTCATCGAAGGCGGACGACACGTGCCCTTCGACGTCAAGCGCGTGTTTTACGTTTACGACATTCCCAGTGGACAGGCCCGCGGTGCACACGCACACCGGCAGCTGCACCAGTTTTTGGTCTGCCTTTCTGGCGGCCTTGACGTGCGATTGGACGACGGGCAGGAGCAGCGCACCGTGCACCTCAACCGGCCCTGGCTAGGCCTACATATCCCGCCCATGATCTGGGCATCGGAAGCCGAATTCGACCCCGGCACCGTGTACCTGGTGCTTGCCAGCGCGCTGTACGATGCCGCCGACTACCTTCGTGACTACGACGAGTTCCTGAAACTGGCCGCGCCATGAGCAACGTGCAGTTTCTCGATCTTGGCTTTACCTACCGAGCGCTTCAGGGCGAGCTCGAC
>JANNWK010000166.1:0-4821 GCA_031408355.1 Myxococcales bacterium | reverse complement strand
GGCCGAGCTCCACGGCCGAGAGCAGCGTCTTCGTTGCGAAGAAACCGCTGCCAATTTGCATGATCTTGCCGGGGTTTGTCTGCGAATCCATGTGATTTCTCCCGCATCGCTAACAGGCGCGATGACTTGTCCACGCACCCTAGGGAAGTCCCACGGCGCGGTTCGCTAAGAGATCCCTCGCGGACTGCTAAATGATTGCTAAGAGCCCGGCCGGGCGCGTCAGGGGTAGCTGGCGTCGACGTGAACGAGCTCGAAGGGGCGCTCGACATCGAGCCGGAAACGGCCGCGGCCGATGGGCACGATCTGCAAAAAGGGGAACCGCTCTGCCAGGCGCCGCCGCAAGAGGATGAGGCGCGTGTCCAGGTTATCGCGCACGGCGGGCAGTTGCAGGCACGGGTCGAGCCGCAGTTCCTTCTTCGTGAACTCGCGCCTGTCCTTGTCGCGCCGCTCTTGCAAGAGCTTGAACAGCAGACGACCGGGCAACGATTTTATGACGTACTCATCATCGAAGAACACGCTGCCATCCGCCGCGTAGTAGCGAACGCTTAGCGGTGTGACCGACGGTGCCGGCTCGGCGGCGGGGGGTGGTTCGGCGGGCTCCTCATCGTCGCTCTCGTAGAACAACGCGGGAGCTAGCAAACTCGCGACCAGCTGCAACGCGTGCGAATCGTCGACGCTGAAACGCCCCTGCTCCTCGGCTTCGACGTACAGCACACCCACCAGCTCGCCTTGCAGCGAAGCCGGCGCCACCAGTTGGCTTTGAACGGTCTTGAGGCCCGGAAAGGCGATCTCGCTGACGGGGCCTTGCGGCTCGAGTGCCGCCTTGAGCACGCCTATCTGGCGCGGAATGTTGTTAAGGCGAAGCCCGCGCTGCCGCTCCGCGCAGATACCGATAGCGCCCTCGCCCACGCGCAGCAAGGCTCCCACGCCAGCCTCATGGCCGTGCGAAGCGAGTACCACCAGCTGCCCGGGCACGTCGGCGGGGACGAGCAACATGGAGTGTTCGTAACCGAGCCTATTGTGCAGACACTGGAGCGTCTGGCTAATGCGCTTATCGAGGTCGAGCTTCGCGCTCCAGGGACCGCAGAGCTCGGCGAGAGCGGCCAGCATCGCCTGTGCCGTCGTCATGGCGTAGCGCTGCAGTCGGACGCGATGTACTCGGCGCTCGACACGCGGAAGATGTCGACGCAGCGCAGCCTGAAGACGGCTTGCATGCGCATCAACGTCGCGATGGCGTCCACCTCGGCGCGCAGCTGCTCGAACAACTCGCCGCTGTCTTCGCTGCGCACAAAGCTCGCGTCAAGCCGCAGCTGCCGCCCCGTGGCCGGGTGAATCAGCGTGATTTGTGCCTGCGGATTTTGCCGCACATTGCCCATCGTCTTCGAAAAGAACTGGTTCGACAGCGCGACGTGCTCTGAATCCACAAAACTTACCTTCGACAGGTACGTGGCGTTGGGCATACCGTCCGACGCGCAGGTAGCGATCACGGCGGGCAGGGTACCCTCCATGCAGTCGCGCAGTTGTTCGAGCTGGATATCCAAGGCCATGGCTTAGAGCCTTTGCCCTGCGCTCGCGCCGGGCGTCTGGTCAAACATCTGCTCGGGCTTCATGCGCAAGAAGCGCGTGGCGCCGGTCTTGAAGAAGCCACGACACTGCACGGGGGTCAGGCCAATCTTCGCAACCAACTCTGTGAATTCGCCAAAGTATTGCTGCGCAGCCTGCGCGGCCTCGGCCGACGGCTCCTGGAGCTCGAGCAGCGGCCCCTTGAATTGACGGCCATGAAACGTCAGCGGGTGAGTCAAATTGACGGCCAAAGGTTGCCCCACGCGTAGCGCCGCGAGCAACTTAGGGCACTGCTCGTCGACGATGCCGACGCGCAAGGCGCCCGAGTCGTCGAACGAGACCCCGAACCCGCGCACCGACTGGGGCGCCAAACCCTCGCCACAGGCCGCCAGCTGAATCGCCACAGGCGCGACGATCCAGGCGCGCAACGCTTCAAGGTCGAGGGAGCTTCTAGCGTCTTGCATGCTTGCGCTGCCGGAAGACTTACTGCGGGCCGCACCGGATTGCCAAGGGAGGCCCGGTTTTCCGCGGGCCCAGCTGGGTGGCGGCGCGTGAGGGGAGGCACCCCTCGTCGGTAGCCGTGGTACGTTCGCCACGTGAGCACGGGACGGCCGAGAGCGATCCTCTCCTACCTGACGACGCTTGCGCTGCTTCTTCTGTCACTGCTCGTGACCAGGCGAGCCGCGGCTGCGCCCGAGCTCAGGCTCTCGATCGCATGGCAGGGTGACTGCGATGACCGCGACGCATTGCGGGCCGAGACAGCGGCGCGGGGCGCCGACTTGATCGAAGGACAACCCGCAGAAGACTCCCTGCATTTGGACGTTTTCGTGCAGCGAACGGCAGCGCAAGGCCTGCTGGCGGAGGTGCTGCTTTCTACGGCGACCACCCGCGAGCGCCGCCAGGTGCAAGCGCGCGAATGCGTGGCATTGCGTCGGGCGGTGGCTTGGGTGCTCGGCGTCTTGGCCGAGGAACGAGCGACGGCCGAGCGGGCGAGCGGGCCTTCAACGGCAAGCTTTCCAGCAGTGCCGGCTCCTGCCCCGCTGCCAACGTCAACGTCCGCAGCAGCGAACCCGGTGCAGCCACGCCCCAGCTCAGCGCGACCTGCGAAGCCCCCACAGCCTGAACGGCCGAAGCCTTGCGCCGTAGCTGGCTCGCGCTGGCAGCTCGGCTCGGAGCTGGTAGCCGGGTTCGGCTTTGTCGACGCCGTCGCGATCGGCCCTGCCCTTCGCGGACTCTACCGCCCGTGTACCAGCTGGCTGCCGGGCATCGTCTTGGGCGCTTCCCAGCTGGTGAGCTTGGGTTACACGCTGCGCGCCCGCTCCATCGTGGTCGAGCGCACCACGGGCCAAGCCGGAGCGTGGCTTGCCCTCGGTGTTCCGGCGTTGCGGGTCGGCGTCACCTTCGAGGCCGGTCGCATCAGCGCGACGGGCGCGTCCAACGGCCAGGGCCGAGGCGGCTCGAGCAGCGCGCCGTGGCTCGGGTTCGTCGCGCCGCTACGGCTTTCCGTCCCGCTGGTCGCACAGGTGGTGACGGCCGAGCTGGGGCTGGACGCGCTGTACACGCCGCTCAGCTATTCGCTGCGTTTCGCGTCGGGTGAGCAGCTTGCCCAGCCGACGCACTTCGAGCTGCGCGCGACCCTCGGGCTCTCCGGCCATTTCTAGTTCAGAATTCGTGATCCGGAGGGCCGCTTCAGGCTTTATCTAGGAGCTCCTCAGGAATGCAGTGATTGCGCTGACGAAAGAACGTTCCGCCGTTTTAACGGCACCGGCCGCGCCTTCCGCTGACGTCAGCATCGGTGGCGTCGTTGCCCGCGAGTACGCGGCCGTCTGGCGCTTCCTGCGTCGGCTCGGCGTCCCAGCGGCCGAGGTGGACGACGCCGCCCAGCGCGTCTTCGCGCGCGTGCTCGCTCAGGGCCATCGCATCCAGCCGGGCTCCGAGCGCGCCTACCTGATGCGCGCGGCGTTTCGGGCCGCCCTGGAACAGCAGCGCGCCAAGAAGCGCTGGCTCTCGCGAGCGTCGGAGGTCGACGTCGACGACACCCGATCGCTACTGCCCACGCCCGACCAAAGCTTGCTGAAGCAGGAAGAGCTGGCGCTTCTGGACCGAGCCCTCGCCCAGCTGCCGCCCGACTTGCGCGCCGTGCTCACGCTGTTCGAACTCGAAGAGCTCACGTTCTCCGAGATCGCCCTGGCGCTGGATCTGCCGCGCGGGACCGTGGCTTCGCGCGTGCGCCGAGCGCGAGAACGCTTTACCCAAGCCGTTCGCCGGCTAGAGTCAGGAGGCACGCGATGACACACGATGACGAGCCCATGCGTTGGTCAGAAGGTGATGCCGACTCGGTAGTGCAGCGACTGGTGCGCGCGGGCCAGCAGGATGGCCCATCGGCGCGCGCCCTGCGTGCTGCGCCCGTGGCGGTGGCGACGCTGCTGTCGACGTCAGCCGCGGCAGCCACCTTGGCGCAGGCGGGCGGGGTGGCAGGAGCATTGGTCGGCAAGGGCGCGACCTCCACGCTCGTGCTGTTGAAATGGATTGGGGTCGGCACATTGGCCGGCAGCTCCCTGATGGCGCTAGCTCAAGCGCCGAAGCTCTGGCGAACGACGCCCCTACCCGTACCGACAGAAGTTCCCCGTGGGCTGCCGCAAGCGCCGCGAAATGCGCCAGAACCCGCTGTGCCCGTCGTCGTCGTGGCGCCTCCGTCGACGGCCGAGCCCGTCAGCTCGGGCGCGGAGCGCGGAGCGTCCGCCAGGCGCGCCGACGTCGCGCGCGAAGTTACCTTGCTCGACGCAGCGCGCGCCGCCCTGATCGCTGGTAGCCCCGCCCAGGCGCTTCAGCTCCTGGACTCGCTCGAACGGCTTCCGGAGCGCGGCCTGGCTCCGGAGGCGACGGTGTTGCGGGTGCGCGCGCTATTGGCGCACGGCGAAGCCGGCGAGGCGCGCCGCATCGTGGACCAGTTTTGCGCTCGGGCCCCCGATTCGCCGCAGGCGCTCAGCTTGCGTGCGCTCGTGAATAAAACTGTGATCCAGTCGCCCCCTTCGCGGCTCTAGTCGCTCTAGGAACCCAACATGCTGCGAAACTTGCTGACCTCACTGCGAAGCCTGCCACTCTGGTGCTTGGTCGGCTGTGCCCCCATCGGGCTTACGGTGGGCGACAAGAACGCCCCCACAGGCGAAGGGGGCGAAAGCGGGACCGAGCTCCCGGTCAAGGGGGACACGAAACCAGTGGGCCCCGCCGGGACGCAGGCTGGCGGCGCTGCTGCAG
>JANNWK010000165.1:0-4515 GCA_031408355.1 Myxococcales bacterium | reverse complement strand
CCGCGGCCGCCGCCAGCACTGCGCAGCAGGGACGGGTGATTGACGAGTACGGCGAGGGCAAGGCCGCCGACAAGGTCGTGGACCTGCTGACGACCAGCGTGCCCTAAAATCCCCGACGTCCGGTGGACGACCGGCCGAAACTGGGGCATGGTTCGCGGCACTGTTTTTCGGTTTGGGACAAGGCGAGGAATGCTCGGAAATACTGCAACAAATCGCGATCTGGCACTGATTGGTGCGGGGCACTGGGGCAAGAACTTGGCGCGCAGTTTCGACGCGCTGGGCGCTCTCGGACTGGTGTGTGAGTCCAACCCAGCAGCCATCGAAAACATCAAGAAGCTGTACCCCCAGGTCCGCACCACTTCGTCCGTCGCCGAAGTGCTCGCCGACCCGAAGATCGACAAGGTCGCGATCGCTGCGCCGGCTGGCCTGCACTTCGAGCTGGCTGAGGCCGCGCTCAAGGCAGGCAAGGATGTGTATGTCGAGAAGCCGCTGTGCCTGAGGCTCGACCATGCCGAAGCCTTGGTGAAGCTAGCTGACAGCCTGGGCAAGACGCTGATGGTGGGGCACCTGCTTCAATACCACCCGTGCGTCGTGAAGCTGCGCGAGCTGGTGAGCCAGGGCAACCTGGGCAGAGTCCTGACCGTCACCTCCAATCGCCTCAATCTCGGCAAGTTTCGCACGGAGGAGAATGCGCTTTGGAGCTTCGCTCCGCACGACATCTCGGTGATCCTGTCCTTGCTGGGCGACCGTCTGCCGGAGTCCGTGCGCTGCATGGGTGCTGCCTACCTGAGCAGCAACGTCGCGGACTCCACGCTGACGGTGATGCGCTTCCCCGGCAACGTGATGGCGCAAATCTATGTCAGCTGGCTCAATCCGTTCAAAGAGCAGAAGCTGACCATCGTGGGTACGGAGGGCATGGCCGTGTTCGACGACACCAAGCCCTGGGCGGAGAAGCTCACGCTGTACCAAAAATACCTGAGCTGGGCGCAGGGACAGGACCCGGTCCCGCTCAAGGTAGCGGCAGAGGCCGTGGCGGTGCCCGAGGCCGAGCCACTGCGCTCTGAATGTGATCACTTCCTCAACGCCTGCCGCACTCGCCAAAGGCCACGTACCGACGGACCGGAAGGGGTGCGGGTCCTGCACGTGCTGGACATGGCGCAGCGGAGCCTTGAGCTCAACGGAGAGGCCGTGCAGCCGCAGCGGCCTGGGACTGTTGCCCCGGAGAAGCACTTCTTCGCCCACCCCACTGCCATTGTTGATACCAACGCGCAGATCGGGAAGGGCACGAAGATTTGGCATTACTGCCAGATCATGGCCCACGCGAAGATCGGTGAGCGCTGCAACTTCGGACAGAACGTGAGCGTGGCCGGCGGCGTGGTCATTGGCAACAACGTGAAGGTTCAGAACAACGTCTCCATCTACACGGGCGCGGAACTCGAAGACGACGTGTTCCTCGGACCTTCGTGCGTGCTCACTAACGTGACGAATCCGCGCTCGCAGGTGAACCGCCATTCCCTCTACGAGAAGACGTTGTTCCGACGTGGGACCACCGTGGGTGCCAACGCGACCATCGTCTGCGGTATCACGCTGGGGCGCTACTCGTTCATCGCAGCCGGCGCGGTGGTCGCCAAGGACGTGCCCGACTACGCACTCATGGTCGGCAACCCGGCGCGCCAGCAGGGCTGGATGAGCCGGCATGGTCACCGCCTGAAGGCCGGCCAGGACGGCACGATGGTGTGCCCGGAGTCCGGCCTCAAGTACCGCGAAGTGTCGCCCGGCAGCCTAAAGTGTCTGGACCTAGACGAAGATGCGCCCCTGCCCGACAGCTTGAAGGTCGGCAAGAAGACCTACGACGAGCTGAAAGCGTAAGGCGGACCTGGACCGCAGCAGTCGTCGTTTCGGATCGTGAGAGGACCCCGTGAGCATGCAATTCATCGACCTGAAGACACCGCACGAACGCTACAAGCAAGAGATCGAGGGCCGCGTGCAAGCCGTGTTCGCGCACGGCGCGTACATCATGGGCCCGGAGGTCGCCGAGGTCGAAAAGCAGCTGGCGAGCTACGTTGGTGTCAAGCACGCCATCACAGTTTCAAGCGGCACACACAGCCTCGAGATCGCGCTGCGGGCACTCGGGATCGGGCCCGGCGACGAGGTCGTTACGGTGGCCTTTACTTGGATCAGCTCGGCAGAAGTGATTGGCCTGGTCGGCGCGACCCCTGTGTTCGTGGACATTGAACCCGGTAGCTTCAACATCGATGTCGCCAAGCTCGAACGTGCGATCACGCCACGCACCCGAGCCATCTTGCCGGTCAGCCTGTTCGGCCAGATGCCGGACTATGCCGCGATCAACGCGATCGCGGAAAAGCACAAGCTCCCCGTGATTGAGGACGGCGCACAGAGCTTCGGCGCCACCCAGCAGGGCCGGCGAAGCTGCGGGGTCACGCTGATTGGCAGCACCAGCTTCTTCCCGGCCAAGCCGCTCGGCTGCTACGGCGACGGCGGCGCTCTGTTCAGCAACGACGACGCGCTCGCTGGGAAGATGCGGGCCATTCGCACGCATGGCGGCGAGAAGCGCCACCACCACACCATGGTTGGGACCAATGGTCGCTTCGACACCATTCAGGCCGCCGTCCTCCTGGGAAAGTTGCCGCACTTCGAATGGGAAGTGGGCGAGCGCAATCGCATCGGAGCGCGCTATTCCGACGCGCTGCGCGGCAGCGTCACGGTGCCAGAGGTGGCGGCCGGCAACAGCCACGTGTACGCACAGTATACGATTCGCGTAAACAACCGCGATCAGATCGGTGCCAAGCTCAAGGAGCAAGGCATCCCAACCGCCGTTTACTATCCCAAGTGCCTGCATGAGCAGCCGATCTTCTCGCATGTCGCCAAGCTCGGGGATCTGCCAGAATCGGAGCGAGCAGCCCAGGAAGTGCTCAGCCTGCCGATGCATCCTTACCTGAGCGAAACGGATCAAGATCGGGTCGTCGAAGCCGTCAAGAACGCGCTCGGCTGAGTCCGTCGGCCGACCACGCAGCGCAGCGCAGCGCAACAGGGGCTCATAAAACCGCCGTGTCGGCCTCGAATCAGTCCCACATTCCTGAAGGCCGCGCAGGCGCTCGGCTAGTAAGAGACACCACCCTCTACACGGTGGGGATCGCGGCCGCACGCCTGGCCAACTTGCTTCTGCTGCCGCTCTACCTGAGCCTGCTCAGCAAGGAGGATTACGGCGCGCTCGGCGTCTTGGAGCAACTCGTCCAGGTACTCGTCATGCTGACCATGGCGGGCGGCATGGAGGCTCTCGTGAAGATCGGCACCGATCTTCGCGAGGACCCGGAGGCGCAGCTGCGTCTCGTCTCCACAATGACCACGTGGATGGTGATTGCCGGCACGGCGATGGCGGCTCTGACCGCGCTTGTCTGGCCGTGGATCGGCGAGTCTCTCGGCGGGATCAAGCTCTGGTCGATGGGCCTCTGCGCGTTGTCAGGCGTGGCAGGCTCAGCGGCGTTCCAGTCGTTGTCCGCCTATCTGCAGGTTAAGGGTCAGGCAAAGCAGCACACGGCCTACGCGGCCCTGCGCACCCTGCTCAACGTCATCATCGCCGTCCCGCTGCTGCTGTTCACGGAGCTGGGGGTGAACGCGCTGCTGCTGGCCGGCTCTGCGTCGTTCTGGCTGGGAACGCTGCTGCTCGCCAAGCAGTTGCCGCGTGGCATCGGCTTCGCCATGGACTGGGGCCTGCTCAGGCGCGTGCTTCGCTACGGCATCCCTTTGCTGCCGCACATGGCCGCGGCGGTCATCTTTCAGGCGACCGACAAGTTCATGCTTGCCGCCTCCGACCAGCATGGCCTGCAGGCGGCCGGCGTCTACTCGGTGGGGTCCCGGATAGCGTCGGGCGTGATGATGCTCGGGCTGGGCATGCAGCGCGCTTGGTTACCCTTCTTCTTCAAGGAAGCCGCACGCAACGACGAGGCCAGCTGGGAAAGAGTTCGCCGGCTCTCGTTCTGGAGCATGGCCGCCATGGCCGCCGTGGTTGCGGCGCTGGCGCTGCTCGCGCCCGAGCTTGTCGCCATCATCGCGCCAGCAAGCTTCTCGTCCGCAGCCGCGGTAAGCGCCGTGCTGTGCCTTGCCGCGTTGCTACGCACCGGAGCGCAGGTGTCGGCCGCCGTCGTGCTCAGCAGCTCGACCGAATCCTACAGGATCTGGCTGGCGTCCGCGCCCGCTGCGGTCATCAACATCATCCTCTGCTACTTGTTCATTCCCAAGTACGGCGCGCTCGGCGCCTCATGGTCCACGACGGTGGCCATGGGCCTGAACCTGCTGTTCACAGTGGCAATGGCGCGACGTATTAAGCGCGTACCGTTTCGCTATGCTGCCGTTTCACTGCTCATTCTTGTGGTGATAGCGCTGGTGGTCCTAGCCGCGACGGCGCCGCTCCTGGTCCGCTTGGCACTATGCAGCGTCGTTCCACTCCTCGCGCTCGGCCTCGATTGGCGATTTGTGCAGGCTGAGCTGCGCGCG
>JANNWK010000164.1:0-4145 GCA_031408355.1 Myxococcales bacterium | reverse complement strand
GAGCTCGAGGTAAAGGGGAGCGATCCCTTCGCCGGGCTGACGCAGGTGGACCTGCGGCTCGGCGAGCCCGACGTGGTCGACGGTGTCGTGCAAGAAGAAGTGTTCTTCTCGAACGATGCGCGTATTCCCGAGGCGACGCTGTACGTGCCGCGCGGCGCCGCGCCCGAAGGCCAGACTTACACGCACAGCGTCGTGCCGCAAGTTCCCGTGGGTACGGCTATTGCCAACGCCGGCAACGGCTTCACGACGGCTGGCTACGTCATCGACGTGCACGCCGACGGCGTCGAGAATTTCGCCTTCACGACAGTGCCGGGCGCCAGTTGTCCGCGCATCGAGCTGCCGTACTCGCCCGGCGCCACCCCTCCCGACAGCGAAGGGCGTCTGCAGGCGCGGCAGATCACCGACCTGGCCGGCGTTGCCACCGGCGCGAACGTGCTCGCTCGGACCGGACCCGTCACGGTAGATCCGCTGCGCCACACCGTCAGTGTCTGCGTGGAGCACTTGAGCTTCTATGTCCTGGGGTTGGACGACGTGTCAGCGAACCTGCAAAGCGCCTACATCTTGGAAGGGCTCGGCACGAGCTGCACGGGCGACGCGAATTGTGGCACCGGAGAAAAGTGTCTGTCTTCCGGCTCCAACGGAGCGCGCTGCTACACCAACGTTTTCGCTTCGCGGCCCGCGCTCAAACCCAACACTCCCCACCGCCTGCGCCTGACCTTCCAGAACGAAGGCGCATCATGGCCGTCAGGTAGCAGGCGACTGGTCTCGACGACTCCGCGCTTGATTCCCCTCACAGCCCTCGACACCTCACCCTGGTTTCCGTCGCTCACGACTGCGTACACCCAAGCCGTGCCCGGTATCGTGAGCAACCTCGCCACGACCACCTTGCTGGTCGACGTGAGGACGCCCACCGAAGAGCGTTCGTCCGCCACCTACCTGTACGGTGGCGCGCTCAACCTGTGCCTCGAGAACACGGCGGCTAATCCCGATGTGTTCTTCGGCCAATGCTTCTCCTGGGCGGACTCCGATGACCCGGTGGGCAACACCGGCAGCCTGCCGGCGCAGCTCAGCGAGATCTGCGACGAGCTCGACAACGATGGCAACGGCCTGATCAACGATGGGCTGCTATTCACGACGTACTATAGCGACGCGGATTCGGACGGCTGGGTCGACTTCCAGGACACCGCGCAATCGTGCGACGGTTCGCCGCCCGCCGGTTATGGGCTGCCCGCGGCGGGCCGAGCCGACCCGGCGCTGCACGACGATTGCTGTCCTTCCGATGCGCGCGTGTTCCCTGGGCAGAGGGCATCCTTCAGTGACCCGAACACGTGCGGCAACTACGACTACGAGTGCAATTCGTCGCCGGACGTTTGCCCCAACGGCGAACGGCGCTGTGCCGATGGCAGCAGCTACCAGGTCTGCTCGAACGGCCAATGGAGCGCTGCGGCCGACTGCGGCGTCTGCCAGGGTGCTGGGCAGTGCGGCGTTTGCGTCGACGGAACGCGGCGCTGCGCTGAAATTGGGGACCGGCGAGACATCTGTGTGAGCGGGCAATGGACTGACGACGCGCCGTGTCCGCATGGTTGTTCCGACGGGTCATGCAATGTCCAATGCCGGCCAGGTACTGCCGAGTGCGGCGGCGCGTGTGGTGCATCCATGCTCCGAACTTGCGGGTCTGGCGGCATTTGGGGCGCCTGCACGCATTGCGTTTTTGGCTGCTTGGGAGACCGTTGCGACCACCTTTGACCGCGGAAGACCCGGGAAAAAAATGCCCGCCTAACTGCCGGGTGAAAAACCTGACTAGAGTCAAGCCCGGCCTGGCCATGGGATCATGGCCAGCGGTAAGCCATCATGTCTGGCAGTAGCTCGGGCGATTCGATTGAAGGGACGGTCATTGCCGGCAAGTACCGATTGGTGCGCTTGCTGGGGCAGGGCGGCATGGGCGCGGTGTACGAGGGGCGCAGCACTGCCACGCTCAAGCGCTGCGCGGTGAAGCTGCTGCTGACGGCCGAGTTCGGTGGCAATGCCGAGCTCGTCAAACGCTTCTTTCGCGAAGCCAAGGCCAGCTCGATCGTCGAGAGCGACCACATTGTGCAGGTGTTCGACTCCGGCTACGACCAGGAGCTGGGCTGGCCCTACATGGTCATGGAGATGCTGCACGGCGAGGACCTGGAGCACACCATCGAGCGCCTGGGCATCGTGCACCCGCTCGCTGCAGCCAAGCTCATCCTGCAAGCGTCCATGGGTCTGGCCAAGGCGCACGAAGCCGGCATCGTGCATCGCGACATCAAGCCGGCCAATCTGTTCCTGACCGGCCGCGAAACGGGCGACCTGATCGTCAAGCTCTTGGACTTCGGCATCGCCAAAGTAAAAATGGAGAACCTGCAAGAGACCTCCACGGGTCTCACGCGCACTGGCAGCATGCTAGGCACGCCGCTCTACATGTCTCCGGAGCAGGTCAAGGGCGCCAGCAGCATCGATGCCTCGAGCGACGTGTGGTCGCTGGGCATCGTGATGTTCGAGCTGCTTTCGGGCCAGATCCCCTGGACGAACGCGGCCTCGCTCGGCACCTTGATGGCCAGCATCATCCACGAGGATTTGCCGCTCCTTCAAGACCGCGCGCCCTGGGTGCCGCCCGAGCTCGCCGAAATCACCCATCGCGCCATCTCGCGCGACACCAGCAAGCGCTACCAAAACGCCGGCCAGCTGCGCGACGCGCTACTGCAGATCATCCCAGATGGTCCGCGCATCACCGCCGACGTGATTCGCCCGGTGGAGGGTGAGCATCGAGCCTTCGTGGCGCCGCGCCTGGCGCTCAGCGACGATGGCATGCTGCGCGCGACCACGCGCTCGGGTCTCACGTCCGACGCGCGGGCCCTCGCGCCCAAACCCGCCCGGCGCGGCGGAGCAGCGCTCAGCATCGGCTTGCTCCTCGCAGCTGCGATCGTGGGCGGCGGCGGCCTGCTCGGCTACCAGGCCTTAGCGAACAAGCCCGACACACCACCCAGCGCCGAGCCAGCCAAGCCAGAGCCACGGCCGGTGACGAGCGTGGTCATCCCCGAGCTGCCGGTGGTCAAGCGTTTCGTGGTGAGCATCGTGCCGCCTGAAGCCGATGTGACGGTAGACGGCGCGAAGGCCGAAGTGAAAGACGGCAAGCTTGAAGTCGAGGGCACGGTGGGCGCTACGCGCGAGGTGAAGCTCACGTTCAAAGGTAAGACCGAGCAGTACGTGGTGGCGATCGCCGAAAGCGGCGCCGTCCCGCCCAAGCTCGACCTGGGCGTGAAGCAGGTAGACAAGCCGCTCGGGGTCAGTAGGCCTCTCCCACCCAAGGGCGGCGCGGGCGCGAGTGGCGGGGTGGGCAAGCCGCCCGACTCGAAGCCAGCCGACCAAAAGCCCCCGCCGCGCAAGGACCCCGACGTGAATCGTAACGTCGACGAGTTCGGGAATAGGCCGTAGGCGGGCGAGTGGCCACCCCAGCGCCTAAAGAAAGAATCCGAGGCTGAGGATGCCCATACCGTAAGTGGAAGTTTCGTCCTGTTCGAGACAGGAGTCGGCGTAGGCACAACCGTCGGGACCAATGGGGGTATCGGTGGCGCTCACCACGACGGCCGCACCGGCCAGCACGCCCACATCCATGAGAAAGCTTCCCCACACCCAGCTGCGCGCCGCTTGCAGTCGTCGAGGCAGGGCTGCCGGTACTTTTCATCGATCAGGCACTTGCCGAAGGCGGCCGAACACGAATGCTGACATAGCTTGGCTTCGTTGACGGTGACGGCATTGGTGCCACCCGAACCGTTCGGCACCGCGCCCGCGCAGGCACCGTCGCTGCAGATGCGACCGCTGGTGCAGTCGGAGTCGCTTTGGCAGGCCGTGTCGTGGATGAACACGCAACCCTGTGCGCCCAGCCAACCGACCAACGGAATCAGAACCCGGCTCCGACATGGCGCTCGAAGTCGCTGCACCGACGAGCCGGCAGGCATGAGCGGTATTGCGGGACGTGGCAATACTTGGACATGCGGATTACCACCAAGGGTCAGGTCAGACAGCATCCCGGTCGCTCTTGCGCATAAGCTCCCGGCCCGGTCCGGCCACGTGCATACTGCCGGCCATGCGCAGCTATCCTCGGTCGCTCGTGCTCGTGCTCG
>JANNWK010000163.1:0-3363 GCA_031408355.1 Myxococcales bacterium | reverse complement strand
GCCCTCCAAGCGGAGCGCGCGGGCCGCTACTCGGAAGCCGAGAGCCACCTGCGCGAACTCGTCACGCGCTACCCGAGCTCGGCGCTTTTGCCCGACGCGCAACGCTCACTGCAGCGCGTACAGCGAGTGCAACGAGCGTTGCCTCTTCAGCCCTAGGCAATGGCCGCGCTGTCAGCTTGCTTCCTTCGACCCGGGGCGCGCGTGCTCGCTGCGCTCGCTTGCCTCGGGAGCGCCGGCTGTGGCGACGACGTGATGCGGCTGGGCACCGATCAGCAGGAAGTGACGGTCGGCTCCGTGGAGCGCATCCTGCTGCGCGAGGCCGCCACGCGAACCCTCATCCGGGACCTCGTCGATCCGACGCCCATCAGCGTCGCCAGTCTCCCTTCGCCCCAGCTGAGCCTGGAGGCCGTGGTACGGGGCAACGTCGGAAGTGTGGAGTTCGTCGTCGACGGCAAGGCCACGGTCGAAATCGTGGTCCCCTTCACGTTTCCCGGCGACATTGAGGGCAAGCTGAACAGCTTCGCAGCCGTGGTCGGCGACCACGCCATCGCGGCGACGCCCTACTCGCTGGAAGCCGCGCAGGGCGAGCGCGGCGTGCCGCTGACGTTTCCGTTTACGTTTGTGCCTTGAGTCGGCACTAGGTCGCCGTCGCCTATCAACGCTTTGCCCCGACTACGCCGTGCCCGCCTCAGCAGCCGGCGGCGCCTTGAACGGGATCCGTAGGCGCCCCTGGTTTTGCATCGCGGTGAGGCTCACGGCCTTCTCGAAGTAGCTGCGCAGAAAGGGGATGTCGCGCGGGGGGTTGGTGATGAGCCCGGCCTCTGCCACCACGGTGGCGAGCGCTGCGAGCTCAAGCGCGAGGGTTTCGCCTTCGCGCGCCAGCACGCTGATAGCGGCGTCTTTTAAGGAGGTGACGAGGCCCGCGCGGCGCTCGGGGGTGAAGTAGCGGTCGGTCGCGGCGTCGATTTGCTCGGTGAGGGCTTGGCGCAGGGCTTCTGGTGAGGGCTCCTGCTTCGGATCGTGGCCGCCTTCGGTCAGGGCGCTGCCCACGTGAACGAACAGGTCGTCCACGGCGGGCTTCTCGGGAAACCAGCCCTGGAGCTCAGGCACGTTGTGCAGGGCTGAGGAGCCCTTGGCCATCTCGGTGGCGTCTTCCAGGGACAGTTCCAGGCCTTCGGCGTCGAAGGGATGCGGGATGGCCTCGTCGGGTACGGGGCTGAGCAGGGAATCGGCGCGCGCAAAGCCGAGCGGCTCGGGGCGCTGGTGCTCGACGTGACGCTTGCGCGCATCGGCGATGCGGCGGCGCGCCCAATCGACAGGCACGGCTACGGCCTTGTAGCGAGCACCGGGCAGCGCTTTGGCGAGGGCATCTTTCAGTTGTGATTGGCTGAGTTCGCCCACGTCCACGCGGTGCACACCGAAGGTGTCGTTGAGGTAGACGAAGGCCACCTTGCCACGGGAGGAGGGGCTGCGCGTGGTGATGACGAGCAGCACGTTGCCCATGCTGTCGGGCGAGAGCAGGAAGGCTTCGGTCTGCGCGGCTTCTTTGGGGCCGCCGATGGCGCTGACGCGCACGGGCTCCGGCAGCGCGATGCCGCGTGACTTCAGGACGTTGAGGCCTCGCCGGGCGGCCTTGCGCGAGGCGCCCTCGCCGCGCTCGGCGACATCCGAGACGGCCGCTGCGTTGCCGGCCTTGACCCAGGCCTCCACGAGCTCGGGCGCGTTCGCGCCGGCCTTGCCCAGGCTCGAAAGGGCGTCGCCCGCGGTCGCCTGAAGCAGCTTCTTGTCGAACTCGGATTTTGCGGTCTGATTCATGTTCGGGTCCTGTGGCGGGGGTCTACCTCACGGCAGGCGAGCGATGGCTTCTAGCTCGATTCTGGCGCCCCGCGGTAGGGCTGAGACGCCGACCGTGGCGCGCGCTGGGGGCTCTTCCGGAAAAGCCAACACATAGGTGGCGTTGAAAGCCTGAAACTCCGAGAAATCTGCCAGGTAGACGGTGGTCTTGACCACGTCTTTCAGCTGGGCGCCTGAGGCCGCCAAGACCGCGCTGAGGTTGGCCAGGACCTGGGTTGTCTCGGCCTCGATGCCGCCGGGGACGAGCTGCCCGGTGCCAGGGTCGATACCGAGCTGCCCGGAGCAAAAGACGAGATCGCCCGAGCGGATGGCCTGCGAGTAGGCGGCCACCGGTGCTGGCGCCGCTGGGGAGTGAATCACGCTTCGAGAGCTGGCCATGGGGCGTCGATACTGACGAAGAGCACCCGGAAAATCAACGGGAGTTGAGCGCGCGACGCCCTTCGATGGCGCGTCCCAAGGTAATCTGATCGGCGAACTCGAGGTCGCCGCCATGGGGTACTCCGCTAGCGATCCGGCTCACGGTGAGGTCGCGCGTTCGGAATTCTCGCGCGAGCATCAGCGCTGTGGCCTCGCCGTCCACCGAAGGCGGCGTGGCCACGATGATCTCGCGCACTCCGTCCTCGGCGATAAGCGCCAGCAGCCGCTCCAACGGCAATTCGTCGGGGCCGATACCGTCGAGCGGTGAGAGCAGGCGACCGAGCACGAAATAGCGGCCGCGCATGGAGCCGCTGCGCTCAATCGCCATAAGATCCTGCACCTTGCCCACGATGCAAAGCAGCGAAGGATCCCGGCGTGGGTCGCGGCAGATGGAGCAGACGGCGTGGCCCGCGTCGTCGATTTGCGCGATGTTGCCGCAGCGTTCGCAGCTTCGCACGCGCAGCGCGAGCTCTGCCAGCGCCTGGCCCAGCTCGCGCGCCGTGCCGGACTTCTCTGCCACCAAGAATAGCCCGAAGCGTTGGGCCGTCTTCTCGCCAACGCCGGGTAGGCGAGCCAAGAGCTCGATGAGCTGGCGCAGCGGCTCCGGCAGCATGCTCAGGCAGCGCCTCCCAGCTTGAGCTCCTTGAGCTTCGCGCCCAAGATCTCGACCGCGTCGGTGATTCGTTCGTGCTTTTGGGCGGTGGCGTAGGCTGCCCGGGTCTTTTCGGCGCGCTCCTGGCTGTCCGCGGCGGCCAGCGATTTCCGCCCCGCCGTGTGGGCTGAGTCGAACTCGAAGCTGACCGCCACAGGCTTGCCGAAGTGCTTCTCCGCGGCCTTGCCGAGCGCCGCAACGCTCTCGCGATCGCTGGCGACCAGCACGCCATCGGGCGCCCACCCAATAACGACCGTCGTGGCGTTGAGCTCAAGCGGGATGGCGTGTCCCAGCACCGCGGCCAGATCCGGCCGCTCCTGCTCCAGAATGCCGAGGACGACTTGGTAGAGCACATCGAGCTCCTCGATGGATTGCTTAGGAGCCGCCGCGCTGGGACGCTCGGATCGAACCGGGGCTCGATTGAGGTCGCGCGACGGCCC
>JANNWK010000162.1:0-5543 GCA_031408355.1 Myxococcales bacterium | reverse complement strand
CGGGCGTGCCGGTCGATGATAGAACCGGGGCTCGCATGAACTTCTTCGGCCATGCAGCCATCGCGGCCAGCCACCTGCTCACGCAGGAGTCGACGCCGGCGTCGCTCGTGCTCGCCGAGTTTTGTGCGGGGGCCATGCTGCCGGATTTCGTGGGCATGCTGGGCTTGAGCCGCCCGGAGGTGCGGGGGCAATCGCTGCAGCGCGGCGTGCAGTTCCATCACCAGACCGACGGGATATTTCACGAGCTGCCCAGTTTTCAACGCTTGTCGCGGGCCGCCTTCGCGTGGCTTTCCGTGCGCCAGCTGCCGCGCGGTCCGGCGCGCGCCGTCGCCCACGTGGGCATCGAAATGCTGCTCGATGAGGTCATGGCCGAGGACGCCGCCGCCCGGGATGCGTATGTGACGGCCCTCGGCGTGCGCCTGAACGAAGGCCTCCATTTTGCTCACGACGGCGAAACCGAGCGCCTGGCAAAGCTTCAGCAGGCGCTGCTCGAGCGCAGCTCCACCCAACGCGATCTGCCCGCCGAGCTCGTCGCGAGCCGCATCCGCCGGACCCTCGCCGGCCGGCCCCGGCTGGCCACCGACGCTACCGGGGAGGCGCTCCTGGCGGAGTGGGTGGCGGTGGCCCGGCCCGCCGTTGCGGCTGAAGCACCCGAGCTTTTGGCCTCGCTGCGCAGCCAGCTCGCGAACTGCGAGCGCTCCAAGTAGGCTGAGCGCCCGCTCTCGCGACGCCCCCCTCCCCCATGAACGAGCGTGCCCCCGCTGCCGGCAACAACATCGCAGCTAGCGTGTTCCTGCATTTGCGCGGGGCCATCCTGAGCGGCGAATTCTCGGCGGGCGAGCGGCTCCCCGGCGAGCGCGAACTGGCGCAAAAATACCAGACCAACCGCAACACGCTGCGCGAGGCGGTCCGCCGGCTCGAGCACGCCCGGCTCGTGACGGTGCGACACGGCCAGGGCGTGACGGTGGCGGACTTTCGCAAGACCGGCACGATGGAGCTTTTGCCGCCGTTCTTGGAGAGCTCTTCGGATCTGGGCGAGATAGCGCATCTGCTCGAAGACATCCTGCCGGCGCGGCTCATGGTGCTGGAGTTCGCGACCAAGCTGGCGGTCAGCCGAGCGGATCCGCAAGATCTGACGCGACTACGCGACATCACCGATCTGCTGATCGCGGCCTTCGAGCGTGGCGATCCGGTGATCATCGCTCACGGGTTTCAGCGTTGGCTCGACGCCTTGATCGATGCCGGGCATTCGGTGGCCGTCCGCTGGATCGCCAACCCGTTCCTGGACGCCTACCGCGAGCTGCTCGACCGTTTTCCCGCGCTTTGGGTGCTGGAGCCGTCATTTCCTCAGCATTTGCTGGACGTCGCGGGCGCCATTGAGCGCCGCGACGAGGCGGGCGCGCTCAGCGCGCTGCGCGTCTACTACGTCCGCGTCGATCGCGCGCTCATGCAGACGCTGTCCGGCGTGATGCGGGCCCGCAGCTAGAGTTCAGTGCTCGGCGTGGGCTCGAGCGCGGCCGGGAGCGGCGCGCTCGACTTCGTCGACCAGAACAGCACGGGTCCCGGCGCCGGCTTGGCATCAAAACGGGCGAGCAGATGCGCGGCGGCCTTGCCCGAGTAGGTCTCGTCAAGGACAGGCCAACCCGCCTGAGCGAACAGCAGGCGTGCCTGGGTGGCGGCGGGCGTGGCCCAGGGGTAGCCGGCGCCCAGTTGATTCACCACGACCTCGACCTCAGGCAGATCCGCTCGCTCGGGCCGCAGGCTGGGCTCACCCAGCAGCGTGGCGACGTGGTCGAGCGCGGACTCCGCCAAGGCGAGCACGCGGGCGCGCCTCGACAGCGGCCAGGCCGCCACGCGCACGGTTTCCAGTCGAGGAAGACGCTTGAAACCAAGGCCCAGCTGTCGAGCCAGCCAAAGCCCCGCCAGGATGCCGCCGGCGGTCGCGGCCGAACCTATCGGCAGCACGATGCGTGCGGGCTCCGGACATTCGCCGCGCGCAACCTGCTGCGCCAGTTCAAGGCCCGCGGCAAGGTAGCCGAGCAAGCCCGCGGCACCGACTCGCACCTGAGACAGCACGAACGCTGGCTCCTCGGTGTGCCCGGAGCGGCTGCGAACTCGCTCCGCCGCCAGCGGCAACAGCGACCAGTGCGGGATCTCCACCAATCGGGCGCGCCCCTTGAGCGCTAGCTGATTACGTTCGCCGTCGGGCGTCATCGGCTGGGGGAAGCAGATGACCCCTGCTTTGAGCCCCACCCGCGGCGCGTGGAGCGCCGTGGCGAGCGCAAAGTTCGAGCCCGTCGCGCCGGTCGCGTAAACCCAAACCGCGCCCGCTTGCTTGGCCTGGGCCAGCAGATGCTCCAGCAGCCGCAGCTTGTTGCCTCCATAAACCGGCGACGACGCATCATCGCGTTTGAGCCACAGCTCGCCGTCCCCCCCGCGAGCACGCAGGACCGCGCTGGCGTCCTCAACGGGCGTGGGCAGGCAGCCGAGCGACAACCACGCCACGCGCTCGCGCAGGGCCGGCAAGACATCGAAGAGGGCGTTCACACGACTGGGACGGCAGGTTACTACTGCTCTAGAGTCCACTGTCCTTTTGTTCTGAGGAGTGGTAGCCAGAGGTCGGGAGCCCGGCCGTCGGCCGCTTCATTCCAGGCAAGTCCATGGCAAAATCTTCAAAGCCTGCGGGGCGTTCCGCATCCAGGGCACGCAGCGCTGCACCGGCGCGCAGTAAGGCCAAGCGTTCAGTGAAGCCTGCTCGGGCCGCCAAGCGCGTCGTCGCCAAGCCGACTCGCAGTGCCAAGCGCGTCGCCGCCAAACCAACTCCCGTCGCCAAACGCACAGCCAAGCCGAAGGTCGCTCCGCTCGCGTCCCCGAAGCCCTCGCAGCAGCAAGTCACGGCGCGAGCGCTCGCCCTCGGCTTCATTCTCCGGCAGGACGAGAGTCACGCCCTCGCCCTGGCGCTCGGCGGTCAGACAACGCTGCTCACGAACTCCGCGCGCGCCCGCGACGCCGCGCTGTACCTTACGGCTGCGAGCCTGTCGTCCAGGCCGGTCGTGGTCGCGTCGCCCCTGGCCGCCGAGCTCTTCGCTGTCGCGCGAGCGAACGGCAAGGTGGACGTCGTGGGGCTCGGCTCATTCATGAAGCCCGGTTCACGCAGCCTGGCCAAGGGCCGGCTGTCGCGCGGCGGCTCGCTTCTGGTCGTGGCTGATCCGGCGCAGCTGCTCGAACGCGACGTGCGCGAAATCATCGACCGTGCGCCACTGGCCCTGCTCGGGCTCGCGGGGGCCCATGCCGCCTGCGAACACGCTCACGAGCTGTCGCCGGCGTATTTGAGTCTGCGCGAAGCGTGCCAGGCCCTGCGGGCGCCCGTCCTGGGCACCTGCACCCGGACCAGCGAGCGGGTGGTGGCGGCGGTCACTTCGGCCATTGGCGCAAGCCCAAGTCACGTGATAGAAGCTGCGACCGTCACTCTGATTGAGCGGGCCCGAGTCCTGCGGCCCGCCGAGCGCAGACGCGGAATGCTCGCGGCCGTCGCCGAATTCTCGGGACCAGGGATCGTGCTCACCTTAACGGCTCAAGAGGCGGATTCGGTCTTTTCGGAGCTGCGAGAGCAAGGCGTCAGCTGCGCACGCGCCCACCACGGCATGGCGGAGGCAGAACGCGCGGCGTCCTTGGAGCTCTTTCGAACGGGGGCCGCCCGCGTGCTAGTCAGCTTGAGCCCGCACAGTTGCCCCTCAGGCCTGGCCGGCCCGGCCGAAGTCAGCCTCGGCCTGACGAGCGCGCCACCCCGGCCCGATCTGGCGTTCGTGCTTCACTTCCAAGCGCCACTCTCGCTGGAGCAGCACTTCGAGGACACGGCGTGGCTGCCGCCAGGTGCCACCTCCATCACGTTTGCGGATTCCGGCGATGCCGCTTTGGTCCAAGCGCTGCTCGCGCAGCAACGCCTCAAGCCTGCCTCCATCGAAGCCGTGACGCAGGCGCTCCTGCTAGGAACCAGCGAGCGGCCCGCCAGCACGGAGTCGCTCGCACTGCGGGCCGGCATCAGTCGCCGCAGTCTGGAGCGCGTGCTCGCCGCCTTGGTCGATCGCGGGCTCGTCAGCCGTGAGGAGGGCTTGGTGCGAGCGCGCGTGGGCGCGGAGGCCCTCACCGCGCAGGGCCAGTTGCTGGCGAATGGCTTTGCCGCCCTGCGTCGCGCCGACACCACGCGGGCGGAGGTCGTCGCGGAATACGTCACGGCTCGCCACGCGAAAAGCGAGCGCGCCGAGGGCGCTGCCGCGGCAGGCCAAGCCGCGCGGGCCTAGTCTGCCAAGTCCGGGGCCTGGGCGTCGAAGCGGCGGAACTCGCACTCGATGGCCCCGTTGTAGACGAGCAGGAAACGGTCGGAGCGAAGCGGCAACTCGAAGCCTCGCGGCACAATCAGCGCTCGCTGGTAGCCGGAAAAGCGCCCGAGCGCGCTGGTCAAATCACGCTTTAGCTCGGACGAGACGGCCAGGCGCTCGCCGTAGGGCGGATTCACCACCAGCGCTCCCGTGTCGGCGCTCGGCACAGCGTCGCGCAGCGCCGTGGGGCGCAGGTTGAGCCGCAGACCAGCACTCTCAGCGTTCACCCGAGCCGCCTCCAGGGCCTTCGGATCCGTGTCGGAACCGAACAGCGAAACCTCAAGCGGGCGCGCCGCGGCTCGCGCCTCCTCGCGAAGCTCCGCCAGGCAGCGCGCGGCCTCGCTGTCGAAGTCAGCCCAGCCCTCGAAACCGAAGCGTTCACGCGTGAGCCCGGGCGCGCGCCGCGCCGCCCACAGCCCCGCCTCCAGAAGCAACGTGCCGGAGCCGCACATCGGATCCACCAGCGGCGTCAGGCCGTCCCAGCCAGAGTAACGGACGAGCGCCGCGGCCAGCGTTTCCTTGATGGGAGCTGCGCCCTGAAGCGAGCGAAAGCCGTGCTCATGCAGAGAATCGCCCGAATAGTCGAGGTAAACGCTGGCAACGTCCTTCAGCAGGTGCACGAAGAGCTGCACGTCCGGCGCTTCCCGGTCGACGTTGGGGCGCGCGCCCAAGCGCTCGCGAAGCTGGTCAACGATGGCGTCCTTGGTGCGCTGAGCGATGTACTGGGAGTGAGTCAGCCGACTCGAACGGCAGGCGGCTCGCACTGCCAGCGTGCGCTGCGGGTCGAGCACACGCTGCCAGTCGAAAGCCGCGACGCCCGCGTAGAGCGCGTCCTCATCCGGGCAAGCGAACTCGGCCACCGGCTCCAGCACACGGAGCGCGATGCGCGACCACCGCGTGCTCGCTGGTCTCGTAGTAGTCGCCTTCCATGTCCGCGAAGACTTGCAGGACGTGGATGTCGCCGAGCTCGACCGTGCCGCCGCCGGCCTTACCCACGACCTGGACGATCATGCTCATCGGTCGGCTCGAGCTGGAGGGCCATGGGAACTCGCTGGAAGATGCGTTCGGCCTGCCGCCCAGGCGATCGATCAACGTGCCGTCGGCGTCGGGGCGATCGGTGAAGTCGAGCTCGAAGCGCGGGACCGCGTGGGTGGGCGGGTCATC
>JANNWK010000161.1:0-1989 GCA_031408355.1 Myxococcales bacterium | reverse complement strand
GCAGACGCTGACCTTGGCGGACGTGAAAAGCGCGCGAGCGCGTATCGAGGGGCGGGTGCGCCGGACGCCGCTGAGTGAAAGCCCGGGCCTGTCGGGCCTGTCGGCGGCTTCTGTGCACCTGAAGCTCGAGAATTTGCAGCTTACTGGCTCGTTCAAGGAGCGTGGGGCCGCTTCGCGCCTGCTGACCCTCACCGACGCCGAGCGCAGCCGGGGCGTTATCACCGCCAGCGCTGGAAATCATGGTCAAGCGCTCGCGCTCCACGCGTCACGCCTCGGGGTGACGGCTACCGTCGTGATGCCTGAAAGCACGCCGTTCGTGAAGGTCTTTGCGACCGAACGCCATGGAGCCCGAGTCTTGCTCTACGGCTCAGGCTATGACGACGCCGCCGAGCGCGCCGCCCAGCTGGCCCAGGAGTCCGGCGCCGTCTACGTGCACCCTTTCGACGACGTGCTCGTGATGGCGGGCCAGGGGACGATTGGACTCGAGCTGCTGGAGCAGCTCCCCGACCTTGATGCGGTGCTCGTACCGGTGGGGGGTGGAGGCCTCGTCGCCGGTATCGCGACGGCGCTTCGCGCCAGGCGACCGAACCTCCAGGTCATTGGCGTCGAGTCGCGCAGCTTTCCGGGGATGCTTCGGGCGCTCGAGTCTGAAGCCCCCGCCTCGCTGCCGGGGGGCAAGACCATCGCGGACGGCATTGCTGTGCGTCGGGTGGGGAAGCTCACTCGCGAGGTGGTGCGCAGGCTAGTTGACCAGATCGTGCTCGTGGACGAGGAAGAGATCGCGGAGGCCATCCTGCTCTTGCTCGAGCGCGAACACACGGTCGCCGAGGGAGCAGGTGCGGTGGGTGTCGCGGCCCTTCTGCATCGTGACCTCGGTCTCCGGGGCAAGCGCGTCGCCATCGTGGTCTCCGGAGGGAACATCGACGTCAATTTGATCTCCCGGATCATCGAGCGGGGGCTCGTGAAGAGCGGCCGGATGGCGCGCCTCGACATCACTGCCCGCGACGTGTCCGGCACGCTTTCCGGTATCACGGCCGCCGTTGCCGCCGCGCGCGCAAACATCGTCAGCATTGAACACGATCGCGCCTTCTCGGGTGTCGAACTCGGGCAGACCCGCGTGGAGTTGGTGATCGAAACACAGGGGCCTGAGCACATCCAATCGGTCTGCCTGGCGCTCACTAAGGCCGGATTTGAGCACCGACGCAGAGGGGGTTGATCGCCGCGGCGCTAGGTACAATGCTGGCCCCCGTGCAAGCTGACCTGTCCGTTTCTGTTGTCGAGAAGGCCCGGTATCGTGCGCCCTTTGCCGAGGGTGGCCCGGTGGCCATCGACGAGCGGCTTTGCGAGCGGCTGCTGGTGGTGGCGCTCTCCAAGGGGGGCGACTATGCGGATCTGTTCTTCGAGTACCGGGCGGGCGGTGGGCTGAGTTTCGAAGAAGGCATCCTGCGTAGCGCCTCGCGAGGCGTGAGCCTCGGGCTCGGTGTGCGGGTGCAGAAGGGTGATGCGACGGGCTACGCCTACGTCGAGGACATGGAGTTCGACGCCATGAAACGGGCCGCCGAAACGGCGGCGCGCATCGCAGATGGTGGGGGCATGGTCGCGCCCATCCGTCTTGCGCGCCAAGACGTGCCGGAGCGCTACCGGCTCGACGTCACGACCATGGACGTCGCTGGCGTGGAGAAGCGGGACCTGCTCGAGCGCGCGAGCAAGGCTGTGCTGGCGTTCGATCCTCGCATCATCAAGGCGTCCGCTTCCTTCGCTGAGGAAGTCCGCGAGATCTTGATAGCCACCAGCGATGGCCGCTTTGTTCGCGACTTTCAGCCGATGATGCGCTTTGGCGTCAGCGCGGTGGCCGAGCAGGGCCAGAAGCGTGAGTCCGGGAGGAGCGGCGGAGGCGGACGAATGACGCTCGCCTACTTCTCCGGCAAGGCACCTGAGGCGCACGCGCGCATCGCCGCTCAGCAGGCGCTGGTGCTCCTGGAGGCGAGG
>JANNWK010000160.1:0-2182 GCA_031408355.1 Myxococcales bacterium | reverse complement strand
AAGCCCGTGTCCGTCCACGCGGAGGTCAAGAAGCCCGCGCCGTTGAAGGCGGTGCCGCGCGGCTTGGCCTCGACCTGTAGCTTCACCCTGCTGCGACCCATCGGGCCACGCGCACTCAGCCAAGTGGCGTCGAAGCCGGTGTCGAGCCCGGAAGTCGCGCCGGCGACGATGCGCTTGGTCAGGCCGACCTTGCGCGCCATCGGTAGCAGCGGCAGGCCCCCGCCCGTCGCGAAGTCTGCTTCGTTGCCGAAGTAGAGGAACGCCCGACCTTCGCCTGTTTGCCCGTTCGTGTAGCCCATGGCGCCGACCAGCACGTCGCTGTAGCCATCGCCGTTGGCGTCAGCCGCGCTTACGCTGCTGCCGTACTTGCCGCCAATCTTGGCCCCGCGGACTTTCCAAACCCAGCTTGCGCTGAGCCCGGTTACGCTGCCGCTCCACACGAATACTTCCCCTCTAGCTCCCGCGGCGTCCGGGGCGCCAACGGCGATATCGGCGTAGCCATCGCCGTTCAAGTCTCCTACGCCAGCCACCGAATGCCCGTACTGTGAGCTAGTCGTGGCGCCCGCGGAGAGCGTCACGGTTGCGGTGGTAGCAGGTCCAGTGGCGCTGCCCGCGTAGAGGAAGGCTTGCCCGCCGGTGGAGTAGCTTGGCGCGCCCACGAGGATGTCTGCAAAGCCGTCTGCGTTGATGTCGCCGGCAGCAGCCACCGAAAAGCCGAAGCTGGCGCGCTCCAAGTTGGGCTCGGCGGTCCACAAGGCGCTCGCGGCCACGCCGGTCGACGTGCCCTTGTACACGAAAGCTCGGCCTTCTTCGCTTTCGACGTTCGTGGACTTCGGTGCCCCCACGAGCAGATCGTCGAAGCCGTCGCGGTTCACGTCACCCGCGCCCGCTACCGATTCGCCGAAGCGCGCGCCCGCCAGGTTAACCTCGCGGGTTGTGGTCGGCGTCGTGAGCGGCGCCTGACCCGATCTTCCGTGATACACATAGACGCGGCCTTCGTGCGCTTCACCATTGGTGAAGTCGGGGGCGCCGACCACGATATCGCTGATGCCGTCACCGTTAACGTCGCCCGCGCTCGCAACGGACGCACCGAAGTCGGTATCGGTGAAATCCGATTCGGCGATCCAGCTCGGCGCTGCGGGAAGCCCCGTAGTCGACCCGAAGTACATCACGGCGCGGCCTTCGTCGGCCTGGCCGTTGGCATAGTGAGGTATGCCGATGATGACGTCGCCGATACCGTCATTGTTCACGTCCCGAGCGCTCGCTACCGATGCGCCGAACGTGCCCGCGGCTTGATCACCTTGAGCGGTCCAGCTTGGCGTCGCCGCCAGCCCGGTGGGGCCGCCGTAGTAAAGGTAGGCTCGCCCTTGGTTGGTGAGAGTATCCGAGTAGCTCGGCGCGCCCACGATCACGTCGTCGTAACCATCCGCATTGACGTCACCCGCGCTTGCGACTTGTTTGCCGTACTGCGCGCTCGCCTTGTTCGACTCGTCGCGCCAGACCGCGGCGGAGCTGGCCATGCTCGACCGGCCGAGATACAGGTAGGCGCTGCCCTCGAACCATTGGCCGTTGGCGTAGAGTGGCATGCCTGCCACGACGTCGCTCAAGCCATCGCCATTCACATCACCCGCGCTCGCCACGGAAGACCCGAGATTTCCTGCGACCGTCGCGTTTACTTGGTTGTAGAGCTTCGGCCCTGTCGAATCCCAAGTGTAGAAACGAACGACGCCCATGTGCACATTCTCCTCTGGCGCCCCCACCACGAGATCGGCCCTGCCATCGCCGTTGATGTCACCGGCGGAAGCTACTGCCTTGCCCATGAACGAGCGTTCCACGTTACTCTCGATCTGCCAGGTCGAGCTGGCGGCAAGCCCGCTGGAGGAGCCCTTGTAAACCAGCACCGCGCCTTCGCTCGTTTGCCCACTAGTCAAGAAGGGCTCACCCGCCGCGACGTCGGCGTAGCCGTCGCCATCGCAATCTCCGATGCCCGCTACGGCGGTGCCGAGATTTGCGCCCACGCTGCCAGACTCGAGCGTGATGGTCGGCGTCGCCGCGACGCCCGTCGAGCTGCCGTGATAGACGAAGACAGCGCCTTCGTTGGCTTGGCCATTCGAATAGTTCGGAGCGCCGACAATCACGTCGCTGTAGCCGTCGCCGTTGACGTCGCCGGACGTGGCAACAG
>JANNWK010000159.1:0-7615 GCA_031408355.1 Myxococcales bacterium | reverse complement strand
GTGATCTCTAGGTTGCGTCTGTTCGGCGTTGTCATCGACCCGCTACCTCGGCGACTACTTCAGGATATCCATCAACGCTTGCAAGCGCAGCGCCAGGCTCATGTCACCCTCGACCTTGAGCTTTCCGGTGAAGAACAGCTGCTGCCCGTTGGCCTTGCCTTCAGTGAGATCTACGAAGTCCTGAGCGGTCATGCGAATCGTACACTGGGCGGGCCCGTCGGCCTCGGTCACGCCAGGGTCGTCCTTCAAGTTGACGATGAAGGTGCCGCCGCCTTCGCCCTCCAGGGCGAACTTGAACACCGCGCCAATGGCCGCGGACTGCTCGCGCTTCTCGGCGATCTTCTGGCCCATCTTGGTGAGTTTTTCACTGGCGGTCGTCATGTGTCGGGTTTGCTCCTCTAGCGCGTTGAACCAGGATATTCCCCACGACTGCGCCGGGCCGTCAACCGCCCAAGCCGCGGACGGACTGGCGGCAGCTCGCTGCTGCCCAGGTGGCTTCAGTACTTGCTGAACTTCTGCGCCAGTAGGGCCAAAGCCTCATCCCCATGCGTTGTGGTCGGCTTGTACGCGTCGGGAGCGACGGTTGGCGGCCGGGCGGTGACCTCCGCCTCAGAGAAGCCGACTACGGCGTCAAGATCGTGCAGAAGCGCTGCCATGTTCGCGTAGCGATTATGGGGGTGCTTGCGGGTGGCGGTGAGAATCATGCGCTCGACTCGCGCGTCAAGCTGGTCGACCAGCCAGGAGGGCGGCGGCAGTGAGCTGAAGAGCTGGTGTCGCAGCAGATCTGCCGGCTGGGCGCTCTCGAACGGCAGGTGTCCGGTGAACAACCGGAACATGACGATGCCCATGGCGTAGACGTCGGTGCGAGCGTCTACGGCCTCGGTCAGGATCTGTTCGGGCGCCATGTACTCGACCGTACCCAGAATGGTGTGCGTGCTGCTCGAGTCGCTCGAGCCCTCCAGCTTGGCCATCCCAAAGTCGATGAGCTTGAGACCGAAGGGCTCGCCCGTTGGGCCCAGCAGCAGAAAATTATCGGGCTTCACATCGCGATGGACGATGCCTGCATCGTGGGCGGCCGCGAGCCCCCGGGCGGCTTGGCGCACCAAGGAGAGTGCGAGCTCGAAGGGCGGCGTGCCCTGTCGCCGCAGGTAGTCGCCCAAGGTTTCGCCGACCAGCGCCTCGAGCACCAGAAACGGCAGGCCCCCCGCGGTCTCGCCGGTATCGAGCACCCGCACCACGTTGGGGTGCTGGATGCCGCGCAGGGCCGCGCCTTCTCGCCGTAGCCGAACCGAGAACTCGGCGCTCCGATTGGCTGACGAGGCGAGCATCTTGATAGCGACGGGGACACCGCTTTGAACGTCCTCGGCCAAGTAGACGCGCGCCGTGGCCCCGTGGGCCAGGTAGCCACGCACCTTGTAGCGATTACCCAGAAGTATCCCAGTGAGCCGCGAGTCGGCGGGACGAAACTGGGACATCGACGCCGGTACCTGCTCGGCATCCGCGGCATTCGGACCGCCGTCACTCGGCGGCCCTCCCTGTTCGCCTCGCTCGCTTACCAAGTGGGGGTTAGTCCGTCTCTCGTGCGCTGCTCTTTGGCTCCGGCGGCGGCGTTGCCGCCGTCCGCTCCTGCATGGGCAAGAACTTGCGCTCGTCGTAGCCGGTATAGATTTGGCGCGGTCGCGCGATCTTCTGGTCCTTGTCCAGGAGCATCTCCTCCCACTGCGCCAGCCAACCCGACGTTCGTGGAATCGCGAAGAGCACGGGGAACATGTCGACTGGAATCGTCAGCGCCTCGTAAATGAGCCCCGAGTAGAAATCGACATTGGGGTAGAGCTTGCGCGATACGAAATAGTCGTCCGAGAGCGCGATCTTCTCGAGTTCGAGGGCGACCGCGAGCAGCGGGCTCTTCTTGCCGACCAAGTCGAAGACCTGGTCCGCCAGGCGCTTGATGACCTGCGCGCGAGGGTCGTAGTTCTTGTAGACGCGGTGGCCGAAACCCATCAGTCGGCTGCCCACGCCGCTCTTCACTTCCTTGATGAACGCTGGGATGTTCCGGACCGAGCCGATCTCACGCAGCATGCGTAGGACGGCTTCGTTAGCACCCCCGTGGAGCGGGCCATAGAGCGCTGCAGCGGCGCCCGCCACGGCCACGTAGGGGTCTGCCCGTGAGCTGCCAACTGAACGCATCACGTTGGTCGAGCAATTCTGCTCGTGATCCGCATGCAAGATGAACAGCACGTCGAGCGCCTTCACGATCTCGGGATGCACCTCGAACTTGGGCTCCGCGATGCGCTTTACCATCTGCAGGAAATTGGCCGAGTAGCTCAGCTCGTTCGAGGGATAAACGAACGGCATGCCCACGCTGTGGCGATAGCTCCAGGCCGCCAGCGTAGGCATTTTCGCGATCAGGCGCACCATTTGTGCCCGGCGAATATCGTGGTCCATCACGTGCTTGGCTTCGGGATAGAACGTGCTGAGCGCGCTGACCGTCGCGCACAGCATGCCCATGGGGTGTGCGTCGTAGCGGAAACCGTCAATGAAAGTGCGTACGTTCTCGTGAACGAACGTGTGGTGGGTCACGTTGTTGGTGAACTCGTCGAGCTCCGCCTGGGTTGGCAGTTCGCCGTTGATGAGCAGGTAGGCGACCTCCAAATACGAGGCGTTCTCTGCCAGCTGATCCACGGGGTAGCCGCGGTAGCGCAGAATGCCTTTATCGCCATCGATATAGGTAATGGCTGAGCGACATGACGCGGTGTTCATGAAGGCCGGGTCGTAGGTCATCAGCCCGAAGTCGTCTTCGTTGACCGAGATCTTCCTGAGATCCAAAGCGCGGATGGTGCCGTCCGTGATCGGGACCTCGTAGCTCGTGCCGGTGCGGTTGTCGGTGATCGAGAGGGTGTCCTTGGCCATTATTTCGCTCGCTGGGTCGCTCCGCGGCAGAGCGCGGGGGGGCTCGCGAGCCTTCCCCGTCGGCGTCGGCAGCGCAAGACAAACTGCCGGTTTGTTGGCCACCTCGCCTGGTTTTGGCATGGCCAAGGGGATGGTTCAGCTCAGGCCTCGCCACGACCAGCACGCTAGGGTTGCCGGCGGTACCCGGTCCTCCGCCCGGGTCGCCCGGGCGCTGGCGGTTCTGCAGGCCTCGCTGGCGCTGGCGCCGTTGGCGGCCTGCGACGGCAATCGCTGGTTTTCCGGGAGTGAACCCGCCGCCATGCGGGTCAAGCCTGAGAATGGAGGCATCGTCACAGCGCCAGACGATTGGTCGCATGTTCCGGTGCCATCCGCGACGGGCCCGCAATTGGCGCCCATTTCGTTGTCCACGCCCGTTTACGCCAAGCCGGACCCCAAGGCCGAAGTGGTGGGGTACTTGCGCCTCGGCGCGAAGGTGGCGCGCTCCGAGGCCCCGGTCACGCGCGACGGCTGTCCCGAGGGCTGGTACGCCGTCCGACCCCTGGGCTTCGTCTGCGCGGGCAGCAATGCCACCTTGAAGCTGGACCATCCGCTTGTGCGCGCCATCAGCGTTGAGCCCGATCGGAAAAAGCCGATGCCCTACCCGTACGCGTTCGTCCGCGCGATCGCGCCGAGCTACATGAAGGTGCCGACGAAGGCCGAACAATTTCAGTACGAGATGCGGCTGGAGCGACACCTGCGTAACCACGCCAGGCTAGCCGAGAAATGGGATTCTTTGGACGTGGGAGCCAACGACGTTCCCCTAGACGAGCAAGGATTGGCGATCGGGGGGATCCCCGATCACGCCAAGGCGCTGGGGCAGAGTGAGCGGTTCGGCGGCAACGGCGACGACAGGGTGCCCTGGTGGCTGCAGGGCGAGCGGAAGATCGCCAATGTTTCCTCGTTCAAGGTGCCAAGCTACGCCGTCATTTCCAATCGCCTGAAGCGACACGCGGGCGTTTCGCTGATCGGTACCTTCGTGGCGGGCGAAGAGGCGCAGCACCGCCGCTTCGCCGTTTCGACCGATGCTCGGCTGATCCCGACCGACAAGTTAAAGGCCGACTCGGGCTCGCCCTTCCACGGCTACGAGATCAAGAAGCTCGGCTTGCCCGTGGCCTTCACCAGAAAGGAAGGGGTCAAGAGCTACCGCCTAGAAGCTGGGAAGTTGGTGGACGCTGACGAACTTCAGGGCCGCTCTTTGGTGGGCTTAAGTGGCGCGGTCAAAGAGCTGCGCGGACAGCGGATGGTGGAGACCCGCGAAGGCACCTGGCTGAGGAGCGCGGAGCTAAAGACGGCGGCGAAGACCAGCAAGTTGCCGGGCTGGGCGCGCGGCAAAACCAAGTGGATTGACGTATCGATCCTCAACCAAACCTTGATCCTCTACGAGGGCGCTGAGCCGGTGTACGTCACGTTGGTTTCCACCGGCCGCGACGGCCTGGGCGAGCCTGGCAAGACGCTGAGCACGCCGACCGGTAGCTTTCGCGTCTACCAGAAGCACATCACGACGACGATGGACTCAGACGTGGCCGACCACGAGTTCGAGCTGCGCGACGTGCCCTGGGTCATGTATTTCAAGGCCGGATATGCGCTGCACGCAGCGTATTGGCACGACGATTTCGGCCGCGCTCGCTCGCACGGCTGCATCAACCTAGCGCCGATTGACGCGCGCTACGTCTTCTTCTGGTCCGCTCCGAACGTTCCCGAGCATTGGCACGGTGCCAATTCGGTCAAGGGCGGTTTCGAAGAGGGAACGCTGATCTACGTTCACCCGTAGCGCGACCTACGCGCCGTGCCCTACTGAACGGTGAAGCTCTTGCTCACCGTGACGGCTTCTCCAGCAAAGGCGGGGATCTTCGCAGACCGGAAGATCCGCGCCACGCAGCCGCCGACGCCGGTCCCGGCCAGATCACCGGAGACCTGGGTGTTGGTGGCGCGGCCGCTCGGCATGAACGTGACGGAGACCTTGCCGCTCCCGGTCGGACCCTCAGCGGTCTTGCAGCTCTGCGCGTTGCCTGCAGCCGCCGTGAGTGAGGCCACCGCTGCCCCCTTGTCGAAGGGCGGGGCGTCGGCTGCAGCTGCGGGTTCAGCGGGCTTTTCGGCGGGCTTGGTCGCGGTGTCGGTCGGTTTGCTACCGGGCTCGCTGCCGCCGGGCGCAGCGGGCTTGGCGGCGTCACTCGGCTTCAGCGCGCCCACCGGGGTGGCTGCGCTGGCCGGCTGACCACCGCCTGCGCCAGGAGCCGTGACAGGTGCGCTACCTCCGGCAGCCGCGCTTGGGCTCGCCTGGGCGGCGCTGGCTGGAGTCGCCGGCACCGGCTCGGGCGCAGGCGCGGCGGTGGGTGAAGCGTCAAGTTTGGCCGCTACGGCGCTGGGCGCCGGCTCGGGCGTCGCGCTGAGCTTGCCGGGGAGATCGAGTGCGAAAGCCAGGCCGCCCGCGGCCACGACGGCGGCCAGCGCAATCCACAGACCCGCTCCTTTCTCTCTCGGTTGCTGAGCGGCGCTTGGCACTTCCACTGGCTCACTCGCGCGGCGCGCCTCGGGCGGCGGAGCCTGAACAGGGGCCGTGAAATCCGGCGCGGCGAAGGCGGAACCAAATGAGCCCGTCCCCACATTGGCGAGCGAGCTGGGCGCGTCGTCCATGCCCATCAGGAAAGCCGCCGCCTCGTCCTTCTTTGACGCGGCTTTCTTGGGCGCCGGTTGCTCCGCCTTGAGCAAAGCATCGAGTGAAAAGAGCACCGAACTCTCGTTACGCGCGCCCATCATCTTGTTGGGCCCGGCCTCTCGCGACTCCTCGCCGAGCGAAGCGTCCTCCTCGCTGCCCGCTCCGGCCAGATCGCCGAACAGATCGCCGCCGCCCCGCGCTTCGTTGCGGCGCGCGGCCCCGGCGGCTCGAGCGGCGGCTGGTTTCGGCGTAGCAGCGCTCGGCTTTGGGCTCGCCACCGCGGTTTGGAAGGGCAGTGGGGTCGGGTTCTTCAGATCGAAAGCCGCCTCTGGAGCGCTTTCGGCCTCCTTGCCAGGCTCCCGCCACTCGCCGCTGACGGCACGGTTTTCGCTGAGCGCTTCGAAGGGGGACCGTTGCACCTGCGTTGCCTCGTCCTCCTCAAGCAGCGGCGGAGTCGCGGCTGCAGCCGCTACAGCGACCGACCGCGTTAGGCCGCGCGCGCTGAGCACGGCCGCGAGTTCCGGAATGTCGAACGGCGCCGCCCAGTCGGCCATCCCGTCGCGCCAAAGGAAGGCGTCGTCATCGAGGCTTCCTTGCGCGTACTTTTCGGCGATCTCGCTGGCACTCAACGTCTCCTGTCGGTCGTCGGGGTAGGCGACATCCCACCGGGGCTCCTGGTCGATGGCCGGAGCGGCGGCGGCAGGCGTGGCGGCCGGGCTAGGCGCAGCCACGGGGACAGCAGGCGTTGCCGCCGGACGAGGCGCGCCAGCAGCAGCAGGCGCAGCAGGCGCAGCAGGCGCCACCGACATGGCCCCCGGCTTGGTCCCGTCCACGATGATGCCCGTGCCGCAGTGCTTGCACGTGATCTTGACTTTCTTACCCCGCACCTTTTCGTCGGGAACCGCGTACTTGGCCGAGCATGACGTGCAACTGACGTTCATTGGAGCTTCCTGAAGGAGCCGACGCCGGAGGATCCGACTCGAAGGACGAGGGCCCGCAAGCTTCGGAGAAATACCACGAGACCCGCGATTTCGCCAAGCTGGCCCAACTTCATTAAGTCCTTGTTTTGGTTGCGCTTCTGCTGGGCCAAAGGCGGCGCCGGGGCGCCCCAGCGCGGCGCGCCCAAAGCAGGTGCTCTTTTGATAGAGTCTGGGGCGGTAGTGGCGCTTTGTTAGGGAAATCATGGAGTCTTCGGAAAAAAGCGCGCCCGCCCCCGACGCGGTGCCCCAACAGAGCGGGTCCGAGGCGGGGGCCGCCGCTGCGGTGCTGGCCTTCGTGAACGAGCGCTACCGCACGGTCGACCCCCGCTGGCTGGGCATCTTTCGAATCTGCTTCGGCCTCCTGCTCATCAGCGAACTCGTCAATCGCTGGGCGTACGCGCGGCTGTTCTTCTCGAACGAGGGCGTGCTTCCGAATCACTTCTCGCTCTTCGCCCCCATGGGGCAGGATCTTTTCTCGATCTATCACGTGTTCTCGAGCGTGGGAGAGGTGCACCTCGCCTTCAGCCTGACGCTGCTCGTGTTCGTGCTGTTCACACTTGGCTACCGCACGCGGCTCTTTCATGTCCTCTCGGCGTTCCTGATCACGAGTCTGCACGCGCGCAACCTGTTCATCGAAAACGGCGGCACCGTCGTTACGCATTCCCTAGCGATCTGGACCTTATTCTTGCCGCTCGGACGCTGCTTCTCGATCGATTCGGTGCAGGCTTCGATGGCCGCGCGTCGCGAGAAGACCTCGAGCGAACTCAACGACCGCGACCCGGGGTCGAATAGCGTTGCGCCGTTCGTGTCCCTCGTGGTGCTGGGGCTCCTGCTCCAATGGAGCGTCATCTACTTCTTCAACTTGGTCCACAAGTCGGGCGAGGGTTGGCGCAATCACTCGGCCATCCACTACTTCCTGCATCAGGACCGGATTGTGACTGGGGTCGCTGTCTGGGCACGCGAGCGGCTCCCGCTGGGTCTCTTCGAGTTCGCCACCCGATCGACACTGGTCGTGGAAGGCGTCCTCGCC
>JANNWK010000158.1:0-4005 GCA_031408355.1 Myxococcales bacterium | reverse complement strand
CGTCGAACCTCGCCGTCGCTCATAGAAGCGCTCCGCCTGGGCGCGCGCAGCTTGGCCTGGCTCTTCCAGGCAATCGGCGAGCACGGCGTAGCCAGCTTGGAGCCCCTGCTCGTCCTCCGGAAAAGCGCGCCGATACTCGGCAAGCAGCTCGCTCAGCAGAGGCCCGCTACGCTGAAAGACCGCCTCGTCCAGCCGCGCCAAGAACTGCCGCTCGCGCGCCAAGCGCAAATGACCCTCGCTGATGGGATGCGAAGGGCCCGCCTGCTCGCGCTCCGGCGCGGCGCCCAGCGACGGCAGAACCTGAAGCTCCGACGGACTCGCGCTTTGCTCAAACGAGGCGGGCCGCGTGGCGTGCTCAGCCAAGGCCGAGTGAACGGCCGCGCGCGCCGTTTCGACCACGTCAGCCGAAGGCCGCAGAGACGGCCGCGAGAACCAGACGGCCACAAGGCAAGCCCCCGCCACGCCTACGGCCACGGCCGCGAAGTACCGGGAGTGCTGTTTGGAATTCGCGTGCCCGATCATGGCACGCTCACAGTCCAGGTCACGGTCTCGTCGGAGTTCGCCCAGCTATCGCGGGCCCAACAGGGCTCACCCGAGCACTTGCCGGTCCGGTAGCGCACCAGCTCCTCGCCGGCGTTGTCGTAGGCCTTAGCGGTCACGGTGTGGCTGCCGACGGGCAGCTGACTCGCGGCGATGTTGTAAACAGCTCCACCATTCTTCGCCACCAGCTCGCCGTCCACGCTCCAGTCCACGCTAATCACGGCAGGATCGATCACGTTGACCTGGAGCGTGGTCGGATTGGAAACAGCACCTGCCGGCGGCTCGCTGCTATCGACGGGCCTTACGTGACGCCAGATGTCCATCACGATCTTTTCGCGCGACACCTGATTGAAGCTGGTGTCCGGGTCGTCGCCGAACAAGCTGTTCATCATTGAATTGCCCGACGGTCGATACTGGCCCGCGGCAGCGCTGCAATAGCGGCTCCCCTGGAATGCGCCCTGCATTCCGGTCGCTCCCAGCGCGTTGTAATTGAGCCACAGATCCCACTTGCCTTCAGTCATCGCCTGGTCAGCGGTGGAGTTCACTTCATCGAATTCGCCGCAGCTGCCGCTAGTGCCGAGGTACTCGTCGGCCAGGTCGTGGAAGCCGTGCCCGCCCTCGTGCAAGGCCGCGCCGGCGGCGGACTCGTGGCCCCCGGACCAGAGCATCCAGCGGCTACCGGTGTTCCACCAGCGATCGTTGTTCAGCACAATGGCGTGCCACGTCACCTCGAACGAAGCCGGCAGCTGCTGGTCCAGCTCGTCGTCGGCGGCTCGAGTATCGCAGCGGGCGAGCCGACTCTGGTCGTCGCCGGTGCAGCCGAAAGCGGTCTCGCCGTTGCCAATGCCGTTCGTTGCGCTGACCGTCTTGAGGGCGCAGATGTTCACAAACTTGCGGTACCTGCCGTACGGTTGGCCTATCTGCTCGCTGAAGCGCTTTTCCAGGGTCTGGTTCACGTGGCTGATGAACGTCGTGCCCACGCTGGTCGCGTCGTAGCCATCGCCCAAGATCACGTAGTTGACCCGGTTCGCGGCGGGCCCGGCGTTCTCGATGGCCACGCCGTTAGCGCCGCAGTCGAGCGCCGGCAGCGGAGCCGTGCCGCCCGCTCCGCCACCCACGAACGAGCCGCCGATGCCGGTCGTGCCAGCCAAGCCACTGCCGCCAGCGTTGGGCAACGAGCCCGCGGCGCCGAGTCCGCTGCCGGCAAGGCCACGGCTGCCCCCGCTACCGAGCGAACTCGTACCGGCCCCGGCTGGCAACCCGCCCTGCGCCGCGGCGGCGCCGTTGCCGTCGCCGGACGACGTCACCTCAGCCGTGCAACCCATGAGACCGAGTGCAATGAGTGAACGGTGCAGCTGTTTGAAAGGCATAGGCGGTACCTCAGAGAGCTTTAGCCAGGTGACGCATCCCTGTGCAAACAGCTCAGGAAACACCTCTGGTTCAAATTTCCTGTCTGGAACCGACTGTCAGAATGTTAGGAGCGGCGCCGTCAGCGACGACAGGCTCACGCGCTGACTCCCGTCCGCGCCGAAGTTCTCTGGCGCTGGGACTAGCGCCCTGCGACGTTGATATGGGGTCGGCCTGAGGTCAGAATGCCCAGGTGGCATCGGTGAGAGAGCGAGGACGCGGACCGGGCGGGCGAATAGTCGGTGCGTTGGCGCTGTCGATTGCTGCGGCCGCGCTCAGCGCGGGTTGTGGCGGTAGGGCGACGTCGCGCGCTAACCACGATGGCGCCGGTGGTGGTGGTGTCGCCGCAGTTGCTATGGGCGGTGCCGCAGGTACAGCTGCTGGCGGGGTCGCGGGCATGAGTGGCGCTCCTGATTTGCCGCAGCTCTTGCCTCAAGCCAATCCGCCGTCGCCTGAAGGGGACGGGAGAGTGCCGGACGTGCCCGACACGTTAGTCGGGGACGGTTGGGACTATTGCTCGAACGACCTGCGTAGTACGCAACGCGAACCCTGCGCGGAGTGTCCCACTGCGCCGCGCGGCGAGGACTTTCTGCTGGTCGGCCCCGACTACACCGATCCGCACCCGAAGGAGCCGCAAGCATACTTCTTCTTCGATGAGCCCACGCAGGCAGATGCGCTGTGGTTCGACATCATGGGAATTGACGGTCGCACGAACAGCGAGCTTGCCGTCATGCCTACGGACGCGGGGTGCCAACCGCAGGCTGCTGCGCGCGTCTTCGATCTGCAGCCGCTGGTCGAGATGAGGGGGCAATGGTTGACGGCTTGCGTACCGTTGACTGATTTCGCACCTTTCGTCGGTCTCGGATTCCGCGTCGACGCGCCAGGTAGGGTCGGTTTGGACGCCTTTCGCTTCGGCCCCGCCTGCCCCGGACCCTAGTGGCATCCGACCTTCTCAATTGGCCACGAGCTTCAGACTTGTTCGAGTCGCAGTGCGGGGTCTAAGCGCTTCAGGTCTGTGGCGTCGCTGGTAACGACGACCGCACGCTCGAGACGAGCAGTCAGCGCCACGCTGGCGTCGATCACATCTGAAGTGCCTGTCTTGCCACAAAGTACGCCCGAGGCTTCAGCCAACACGCGAGTGAGCAGCACCAGCTCGGTCATGTCGGCATCGACCAGCGCGCGAAGCGGCACTTGACGGCCAGGGGCTCGCCAGACCTGACCCAGCACGCCTGCTGGGATCAATATGCGTGCCCGAACGCGCAAAGCGTTTCGAAGCAGCGCGCGCATTTTGGCGTTGCCGCGCTCGAAGGCGATCAGCGCACCGGCGTCCAGGACTACCGAGACAGGATTCGCTTGGCCCATGCCCGGTCAGCCTTGCTGGGGTTGCCGTAATGCGCATCCATTTGATCGAGCACGGTCAGAAGCTCGTCGCGCTGGACCTTCTCGCCCACCGCGTCGCTCACGAAGCTGCTCAGCGACTTGGCCCGCCCGCGCTTGACCGCCTGCTTGGCCGCCGCCAGGACGTCGCTCGCCATGGTTACCGCCACCTTGGTGGTTGACATACTTTTATCATACCCGCTCCCAGGCCTGCTCCAAGCCGAAAACATGATGGGCTCTGGATTCCGCTAGCTCCCTTGAGCGAAGCGGCACATCAGCGCAATTTGGGCGGCTCAGCCGCGGTCGCGTTGACTTCCAGGCGCCGTGCGCGGTCCAGCACCTCTGGCCTGCTCGATGAGGGCAATCGGTCTTGAATCGGGCGTAGGCTCGTTGATGGCGTCCTCAACACACGCACCGGACAGGGAAGACGTTGAAAGGGCCGGTGCCGCCGTCGCTGCTGCTCCCATCGAAGAACCCGACGAGCCATCTGAAGCCGGGAAGGCCGGCAACCACCGAAGACGACCAGAACGGCTCCAGGGGGGACCACCACTTGCTAATCATCGTGACTCAAGTATGATTCACGTTGCATGAAAACCGCGACGATTCGCGACCTGCGCACCCGATTTCCGGAGGTTCGGAAGCTCCTCGAACGCGAGGGCGAGGTGGTGGTGACAGACCGAG
>JANNWK010000157.1:0-5712 GCA_031408355.1 Myxococcales bacterium | reverse complement strand
CTCGCGTGGCTGGGCGGTTGCTCGAGCGACTCCGCCACTCCGAGCCCCGGTCCCTCGGGCGGCGCCGGCGGAGCGGCGAGCGGCGGCAGTACCGCCAATGGCGGAGCGGGCGGCAAGAGCGCCGGGGGCTCCGGCAACACGGCGGGCAGCACGCTGGGCGGGAGCGCCGGCTCGGGCGGTGGTTCAGCGGGTGCGGGCGGTTCAGGCGGCGGTGGTGGGGCCGGCGGCGGCGGTGGGGCCGGCGGTTCAGCCCCGAAGAGCGAAATGACCTTCTTCCTCACCAGCTCGAACCCTGGCGAGAAGGGGGCCAACCTGGGAGGCCTGGTCGGCGCCGACGCGCACTGCCAAGCCCTGGCAGCCGCAGAGGGCGGCGGCGATCACACCTGGCACGCCTACCTCTCCGTGTCCGCGCCCGCGCTCATCAGCGCCAAGGATCGCATCGGCACGGGCCCCTGGGTGAACGCCAACGGCGTCACGGTCGCCACCAGCGTGGCGGACCTGCACAGCGCGAACAACAAGCTCGGCAAAGACAACTCGGTCGACGAGACCGGCAAGGTGGTCAACGGCGCGGGCGACACCCCGAACAGGCACGACATTCTCACCGGCTCGATGGCAGACGGTAGCGCTTATCCGGCCGGGGAAGATCACACCTGCGCCGACTGGACGAGCACCTCCCCCGACGGCGCCGCCAGGGTCGGCCACCACGACAAGCAGGGCGGCGGCGACAGCCCGATGTCCTGGAACTCCGCCCACGACACCGACGGCTGTACGATCGCCAATCTCCGCGGCAGCGGCGGCGACGGGCGGTTTTACTGCTTCGCGATCGACTGATCAGCGCTGAGCTGGGGTGGCAGACCCGCCCCGTTGTGGTCTATGAGGGGCTCATGCTGACCCATTGTGTTTTCTTTTGGTCCAAGGCCGAGCTTTCGGCCAGCGACGCGGCCGATTTCGAGGCGGGGCTCCAAACGCTGCTGACCATCCCGTCCGTGGTCGCTGGCAAGGTCGGTGTGCCAGCCTCCACGGCGCGCCCCGTCGTGGAGCGCTCCTACGCCTACGCCCTGATGGTCACCTTTAAGGATCTGGCCGACCACGACGCCTACCAAGTCGATCCGATCCACGACGCCTTCCTCGCGCGTTGCTCAAAATACTGGGGCAAGGTGGTGGTGTACGATTTCGTCGCGCCGCACTGAGCCCGGCGTAGCTACTCTGCCCGTGTGAGCCCAAGCATCGTCGAAGTAGCGCGCGAGCTGGCAGCGCGCGCCCACGCCGACCACCGGCGCAAATCCGGCAACCTGCTCTATTTCTCGCACCTGGCAGGCGTAGCGCGGCTCACGGCGGAGCACGGCTACACGGACGACGCCACGCTGGCCGCCGCCTATCTGCACGACCTCTTGGAAGATAGGCCTGCCTTCGGCGCCGAGATGCGCCGCTGCATGCCGGTGGAAGTCGTCGAAGCCGTGGAGGCGCTGAGCGAGCCGAAGATCGACGCGCTGGGGCAGCCGTTGCCGAAGCAGGTGCGCTTCGAGCATTACCTCGCCAAGCTGAGCCTGCCGGGGACTGCCAGCGCCAGGGCCCTCCCCATCAGCTGCGCCGACAAGATCCACAACATGTTGAGCGTGGTCGAGGCAGAAGGTCGAGGCGAGCGGCTGCTGCTGAAGCTCAATACTCGACCCGACCAACAACTGGCGCAGCTGAAGCGACTGCGCGAGCTCTATGTGAGCGCGGTCGTTCCTTCCCTGCTCGTCGCATACGACGCAGCGTGTGCTCAGCTGGGCATGACGATCGAGGCGTGTCTGGCTGGGCGCGCGACTTCTAGCGCGCCGTTCACGCGCAACTTGCAGCTCAGACTGACCGCTGAGAGCCGAGCGCTCGCGCAGAAGCACGCCCGTCTGCCGGTGCTGAAGGGCGACCACGTCACGCTGGCGCATCGAGTCGACCCCGCAACGCCCATCGAGGTCCTGCTCGGGGAGGAGCGCTCTCCCGGAGCGCTGCTCGAGTTTCGAGCCTCGGCGGAGTGCTACAGCGAGGCAATACAGGTCTGGGTGATCGAGCTCAGCGGCGAGAGCGTGCGCCGGAGCGATCACGGCGTCCTGCACCTCACCGTAAGCCGCAGCGAAGCGGCTCGCTCTCGCGATTCCAACGCGCTGCTCGAGCATGCAGCGCGAGCCCCGGTCGACGTGCAACTGCACGGCACGCTCGAGTGGGTGGACCACTAGCCGCGGCGTGCGCTCCGCCCACGCTTCCCTACGTTATCCCACTCAAAGCAGCACAGTGACTGGTTGGAGCACCTCGACGCTAGGTCTGTCCGCGCGGCCGGGTTAGCATTTCTCTTTAAGGAGCACGGCGCGCCATGGCTATAGTTTCTGATCGTCTCGCACGAGTTCGGCTGACTTCCTTTCTGCATTTCGCCGTGGCCATCGGCTCCGTGTATGGGCTCACGCAGTGCAGTGAGAATCCCGAAGGTAGCGAAGTCGACCCAGGTGGGACTGCAGCCCGCGGGGGCGCCACCTCGGGGGGCGGGGCCTCTGGGCTAGGAAGGGGAGGCAGCTTGAACATCCCGCTGCTTCCCAGCGAGACGGGCGGCACGGCCGCGAAGGGCCCGTGCGTCGGGCTCGAATGCCAGCAGACCAGCTGCACGTTGGGCGCCTGCGCGGTGCCGGCCTGCACGACGGCGGGTGCGGTGACGAGCGTGAGCGGCACGGTCTTCGATCCCGCCGGCAAGGTCCCGCTCTACAACGTCGTGGTCTACGTTCCGAACGGCCCGGTGCCGGCGTTCACCGACGGCGCCTCGTGCGATCGCTGCGACGCGAGCATCGCCAATCCCGTGGCGGCCACCCTCACCGACACAAGCGGAGCCTTCGTACTGAACGACGTACCGGTGGGCGCCGATATCCCGCTCGTGATTCAAGTGGGCAAGTGGCGCCGGCAAATCGTCGTCCCGGCGGTCGCTGGCTGCGTCGACACCCCGCTTGCAGACAAGAACCTGACGCGCCTGCCGCGCAACACCAGCGAGGGCGACATCCCGCGCATCGCCATCACGACCGGCGGCGCCGACTCCATGGAATGCCTGCCACGCCGCATGGGCCTCGACGACTCGGTGTTTTCTACCGAAGCCGGCACTGGCCGCATCCACCTCTACAGCGGCGCCGACAACGGCAACGACACCAAGGCGACGAAGGCCTTCGCTGCGAACCTCAACGGCGGAGCCGCACTGACCCGCGCCACGCAACTCTGGGATGATGTGGCGAGCCTAAGCGCCTACGACATCGTGATCCTCTCGTGCGAAGGCGGCACGATCGCGGAGGAAAAGCCGATGAGCGCGCGCCAGGCCATGTACGCCTATGCTTCGGCGGGCGGGCGCGTGTTCGCGTCCCACTGGCACCACATCTGGTTCTCCGATGGCCCTGCCCCCGTCCCGACTGTCGGGACCTGGCTCGACCGTCCGGATCCGCAGGACCCGGCCATCGCCAACATCAATACCGCCTTCCCCAAGGGCAAGGATTTCGCGACCTGGTTGGTCAACGTGCAGGCCTCCATGGTCGAAGGCCAGCTCTCCATCAACGTCGCGCGAGACAACCTTCAGACCGTCAACACGACGCATGCTACCGAGTGGATCACGCTGCCCAACAACTCGAAGTGCACCGATAGGTGCAATGATTTGAACGGCAACCAGAAAACGGCATGCCAAGCGAACTGCACGGAGAGTCCCGGCGCTGTCGAGTACCTCTCCTTCAACGCGCCGCTGGCGGTGCCCGAGGCAGAGCAATGCGGGCGCGCCGTGTTCACCGACCTGCACGTCTCCGCCACCGGTCCTGAGAAGGACAAGGACGGCGCCCCCTTCCCCGAGAAATGCGAAATGCGCGACCTCTCCGCTCAGGAGAAGGCCGTTGAGTTCATGCTCTTCGACCTCTCTTCCTGCATCCAGGACGACGACGACCCACCGCGCCCGCCGGTCGTGCGCTAAGCCGCGCTCGCGCTTCCAACGATCGTGGGGAAGGCGCGCCTTTCTGCGCTTCGCTAGGGGCTCGGGCATGCCCCTAGCGACCCGCTGATCCACTGCGGTGATCCACTACGGGCGGCTCGGGATACTGGCGCTTCAGGAAGGCCGAAGCCGCCATGAGAATGAGACTAGACAGCTGGGTGGCGCTTGGTTTGCTCAGCGGCGCCTGCGCCGGACCTGCGGATGGCGGGGGTAAGAGCGGGACTTTCGGCCCGGCTTCGGGCGGGGGCAACTCGGGGGGCTCAGGCTGGGTCCCGGGCGCGGGCGAGCCCCAGGTGCTGGTGGCCACGCCCCGGATGACTCGGCTCAGCCGGCTCCAATGGGAGAACTCGCTCCGCGCCCTGCTGCGGCTCGAGAGCGTGGCCGACGTCACGGCGCTCGTCGCGGGCGATGCCCTGGTGGGTTTCGACACCGAGGCCGAAGCGCTCCGGGTCGGCGAGCAGCTCCGAGGGGATCTCGAAAAGGCCGCCCAAACCCTGGCCGAGCGCGTCAGCGCCGATGCGGCGGCGCTGGCAAGGCTGGTGCCGCCGGACGCGCCTGTGGAGGTGACGGAGCGCGCTCGGGCGTTCATCACCGCCTTCGGACTGCGCGCCTATCGGCGTCCGCTCCTTGAGGCTGAGCTCCAGAGCTACCTCGACCTATTCGGCAAGGCGGCAACTCTCTACCCGGGCGAAGATCCCTTCACGGCCGGCGCCAAGCTGGTGCTGGCCGCGATCCTGCAATCCCCCCACTTCCTGTATCGCACCGAGCTTGGCACCGAGGTGGTTGCCGGCAAGGTACCGCTGTCAGACTACGAGGTCGCGGCCAAACTAGCGCTAGCGCTGACGGGCTCGATGCCCGACGAGAACCTGTTCGCCGCTGCCGCGGCCGGACAGCTGCGCAGCCGAGAACAAGCCGCGGCGCAGGCCGCCCGGCTACTTGAGAGCAGTGAAGGGGCGGACGGCCGCGACCACTTTCACTTTCAGGTCTATCGCCTCGGCGCCTACGACGGCATCGTGCGAAGTCAGGCAGCGTACCCGGAGTTCACGCCGGCGACCCCTGCCGCCATGCGCGCCGAAGTGCTCCAGTTTCTGCGCTACGTGTTCGACCAGGGCCAAGGCGTGGCGGGCATCTTTACGGCCCCGGTTGGCTTCGTGAACACCGAGTTGGCGCCTTTGTACGGCCTTCCCGGGAGCTACACGGCCGAGCTTGTGCGAGTGGACCTCGACGCGACGCAGCGTTCGGGCTTGCTGACGCTGCCGGGATTTCTCTCCTCCTTCGCGGTGGTCGACGACCCCGATACGATTCGGCGAGGCGTCTTCATCAACCAGCGGATCCTGTGCCGCCAACTGCCGCCGCCGGATCCAAACGCGACCACGCTGCGCCCACTGGACGCCGGCATGACGAACCGCGAGCGCGTTGAGGCCACCACCGGACCGGGCACTTGCGGCGCCGGTTGCCACAGCACCATCATCAATCCTCCCGGATTCGCGTTCGAGCGTTTCGACGCGGTCGGCAAGTACCGGACGATGGACCGCGGCAAGCCGATCAACTCGGCGTCGAGCTATGCCTTCGGGGATGGGCTAAAGGATTTCGATGGCGCGGTCGAGTTCAGTCACCTGCTCGCCGAGAACGCGCAGGCTCACGCCTGCTACACCGAAAATTGGATGAGCTATGTCTACGGGCATTCGCTCCTGGCGGAGGAGCGACCCCTGCTCGACTACCTCACGCAG
>JANNWK010000156.1:0-2984 GCA_031408355.1 Myxococcales bacterium | reverse complement strand
GCAGGGCGCGGGGCACACGCTGGTCCAGTCATTGTCCATGAGTCGCTGCAGCGCGGCACGGCGGATGCTCAGGAGATGCAGGTAAACTCAGGGCTCCGCGGCTCTCAGAAACCTTCCGCCAGCGGGTCAGAACGAGCGGGCGACGGTGGCCAGCGCGAAACCGCGTAGCTCGCCTTCGTTGGTGGGGCCCGCGGCCATGCGCAGGGCGGCTTCCCATTCTTCGCTGCCGCCGAAGATGACCCCGAGTTCCAGTAAGGCCATGACGGAGAGAATAGTCTGATCGCGTTCGACGCGGCGCGAGCCCGAGCCATAGAGAGTGCCCGAGCCGCTAGCAGAGCTGGCTTCAACCGACGGTCCCAGCCCGACGAAGAACCGGGGTGCCAAGAGCCCGGGCAACCAGCGCACCGTCGCGTCGAGACGAGCGCCCACGATGCCAACGGAGCCGTCGCCGTATCCAGAGCTAGCGTAGCTCTCGCCCGGCTCTTGCACCTCACCGCTCGCTTCCACGCTGGCACCTTCAATGGTCAGGGCAAGGCGAGCTTGCAGATCGAAATGCTGAGCGACCCCGCCCCGTACGCCCACGCCGAGGTCGATGTCCCAACCGATGCCTTCCTCGAACGAGGGGTTGGAGACAGTCGTCTGGGTAACGGTGCCGGACCCAGGATAGCCGTAGTAGTTGTCTTGCAAGTCCGGTGAATACTGCACGCCCAGGCCGACCCATGGGAAGAACCTGAGGCGATTGCGCCATCGCAGTGCGTCGGCCGCAAGCCTGGGCTCGTGCTCGCGCGCTTCGCGTTCTTCTCGGCGCTGGCGGTCTTCGTCAGTCTCGTTGGCGCGCTCTTGCTGGTGGCCTTGACGCATCAGCTTCGACCAACTGTCGTCGGCAGGCGGTGCAGCTGCGGGAGCTGGGGTTTCGGCTGCCGGTGCCGCCGTATCGTCTGGCGCCGGCGCTGGTGGCAAGCCGGCTGGTGCGCGGGTTGACGGTGCCGGGCTCGCACCGGGCGCTTGCGCCAAGCTTGAAAAGGCAACGGAGAATAGCGCGAGCCCGCTCAGGCGCGCGAGTTGCGCTCGGCTCATGGCACCTGATCCAACATGCCCGCCTTGATGCACACCGGCTTGGGAGGCTGATTGGCTTCCGCTCCATCCGCGCAGCGATAGACCTCTGCAATGCTCTGTTGAGGGGTGACGATGGTCTTTACCACCCAAATGCGTGGCTCGTCCGATGCCACCATGCCGCTCGCCGTGCGCGACTCCGGCACTGCACAACCGGCAAGCAGCGAGAAAACTCCACTAACCAACGCGATTTTCGACACGTCACTACTCCTTGATGGGGGGTGTTCGAGGGGCTTCAGGATCATCGGTCGTGGGCTCAGCGGCTGCGGCGGCCGCGCGTACGGCTTCGAGCAGGCTTTGGACGCGGGCCGCGACAGCCGAGCTAGCGTCGCCCTGGAACGCAGCTTTGAATTTGAGCGCCTGCCCGCCGGGCAGCGGCTTGAGCCGTACGTCGGCATCGGAGCCGACGAGCACGATCTTAATGGAGGAATGCGGACCACCGCTGCGCTTGAGCCGTCCGTTCAGCGCCGGGAGCTGGGTGTCCAGTTTGGCGAGAACCGCGTCGAACGGCTGCGACAGCGCCACCGTTTGGCGAACGACGGTGACCACCACCACGGGTTCTGCCCGCTTCGGCGGAAGCAGCCAACCACAGCCGGAAAGCGCGAGACTCGCGACGAAGTAAACCCAAGCAGATCGTCGCCACATCGTCAGAGCGACCGATAACAGACATGAGCCCCCACTCACAACCACGAAGCCCGCGCCGGGAAGATTTGACTACGATTCGTGCCAAATCGGCTCGACTAATGGCGGCGCGGCGCGCGCTAACTTGCCCAGCACGACGCCGCCCAAAGCCCCCCTCGAAAGAGACAGCGCGGCAACGGCGAAAAGATCCTTCGCCAAATCCAGACGTCCTGTAAGGGACGGCAAGCTCGCCCCGTTGCTTCTCTCAAGGACGATTTTATGCGAAAGAATTTACTCGGGCCCGCCCTCCTCCTTCTCCCGCTGGCGCTTGGTCTCGCAGGCTGCGCCACCAGCTTGCCGCGCCCCGTGGAGAGCAACGCGCCGCTTGGCAAGGTGGTCGTTTACCGAAACGGCGTCGCCTATTTCGAGCGCTACGCCAGGCTCCAGGGCAACCAGCTCAAGCTGCGCGTCCCCAGTGAGCGCCTGGACGACCTCTTGAAGTCGCTCACGGTCGTCGACGCCCACACCGGAAAGCCCGTGCCGGTTTCCTTCCCCACGGTCGAGCACACGGGGGACGAAGTCGATATCGCCATCCAGCTGCCCACACCAGCGCCGCGCGAGCTCAAGCTCTCCTACGTCACCGAGAGCCCCGCCTGGAAGCCAAGCTACCGGCTCGACCTTTCCAAGAAAGGCCGCGCTCGCTTGGAGGCCTGGGCCGTCGTGGACAACGTGTCGGGCGAGGATTGGGAGCGCGTGGCTGTCGGGGTCGGCTCCACCTCCGCGCTCTCGTTCCGTTTCGACCTGCATAGCGTGCGTTTCGTGGAGCGCGAAACCCTGAGCGACGGGCAGCTACTGGGCCTCGCTCCGCCAACGGGCGGCTCCCCCTACACGGTCGCCGGTAAGGAGCTTCAGGTGCTGGCCAACGTGTCACTTGACGAGCTGACCGGTCGCCACGAAGACGGCCCGGGCAGGCGGCCTGTCACGACCGAGGCTTCCGCGGGTCGAGGGAGTGGTGCGAGCCCGGCGTCAACCGACATGGCCGCGCCGAAGTCCGGCAAGCCCAGCGCGACGCGGCACCGGCCCTCGCTCAACGACTCGCTGTCGGGAGTGGCCCTGCGAGCTCAGCAGCGCAAGGAGAAGATCCGAGTCGAGGGCTTCGCGCTCGGTAGCGATAAGGATCGCGTTGGGGAGTCGCTCAAGCGAGCCAACCAGATCCGCGACCGGCTGATGGCCAACGGCTTGCCCGCGGA
>JANNWK010000155.1:0-4365 GCA_031408355.1 Myxococcales bacterium | reverse complement strand
GGACCGCTTCCGGTTGCGAGGGTAGGACTACGTCCGGTGGTTCTGCAAGCCCCGCCCGCATGACGGACCCACAGAGTGTGTCGTCGAGCGGGCCACCGCGCGCTGCGAGGCTGACCTCCTTCACCCCGAAAGGAGGCCCTCTTTAGCGGCGGCCTCGTAGAGATCCACCCAGCGGCCACTTGATGGTCCACCCGGCCGGCGCAGACGGCCGGGGTCTGCGGCCGGATACTGATCCACCAGGGGCCGTTGGGCTGAGCCTCATGGGATGACGGTTCGGTGTAAGGAGTGCAGGAAGATGTTCGCGCCAGCGGCGTCGGCCAAAGAGACGCAACGAGTGTGCGGGCCTGCATGCCGGCTGGCGCGGGATCGGACGCTGGGGCGAGCGCGGCGCCGGCGCGAGCCGGAGGTGTACCGAGCGGAAGAGCGTGCGCGGCAGGCGGCGTGCCGGGCGCGCCGTTCGGAGGAGGAGTGTCACGCGGGGGCCTCTGCGGCCAAGTCGTTGACATCGTTGCCGGAAGTGCAGGTGATCGTGGCGCGGATTCTGAAGGCGTCACGCACCACCCTCGAGCGTGAATTGCGCTTGATTGTAGTGCGTTCCGGGTCGGCTTCTGGCGCAGCCCCGGCCCGTGTCACGAACAGGCCTCGCAGCGCAAGCACTGGAGATAGTTCGTGAATCGGGCGAGATCCTGGCTGCGCGTCACGCATGGGCCTGGCCAGCGCGGGGAGCGGGTGGTTTTGTGGCGGCATGACGAAGTCGCCGGAGAGCGTGTGTGAGGTCGAAGTCGGTGAGCTGGGCGAGCGGCTGCTTTCACTACGTCTGCTGGATCGACGCGCGCTCGTGGGGATGCAGCGTTCGTTCGAAGCGCATGGCCAGCTGACGCCCATCGTGGTGTTCGCGGAGGGAGCCCAGCTCGAGATCATCGACGGGTTCAAGCGCGCCCACGCGGCGCGGATGCTGGGGTGGCCGAGGGTGTGGGCCACGGTGGCGTCGGTGGGCTCCATCGAGGCGAAGCTGCGGCTGCGCGCGCTGCACCAGGGGCAGGGGCTGACGGAGCTGGAGGAGGCGTGGCTGGTGCGCGCGCTGCATCGAGAGGATGGGCTGGGGCAGCCCGAGATCGCGCGCTTGCTGTCGCGGCACAAGAGCTGGGTGTGGCGACGGCTGATGCTGGTGGAGTCGCTCGAGCCCATCGTGCAGAACGACGTGCGGCTCGGTCTGCTGGCGCCGCGCACAGCGGTGGCGGTGAGCCGGTTGCCACGTGGCAACCAGAAGGGAGCGAGCGACGTGGTGATGCGCCGAGGGCTGACGGTGCGTCAAACGGAGCTGCTGGTGGACGCCCTGCGTGACGAGCCGGATGACGCAGCGCGGGCCGCGCTGCTCGCGCTGCGGCTGGACGGGCCAGTGCCCTGGGAGCCCCCCGGCCCGCGCGCATCACGCGCGCAGAGCGAGGCGGACCGCCTGAGCACGGACGTCATCCGACTCCGCGACGTGGCGTTGCGCGTCGACGTGGCGCTGAGGGCACGTCCACTCGAGACGTATCCAGAAGCCGCCAGCGAGCTCCTGACCGACGCGCTCCGGGGCGTGCTACCCATCCTCCGGCGCCTCGACGCCGCGCTCGAGCATGTGGTCGCTGGGAGCGTGAACGGATGAATCGCTCATGGCAGACGCGAGATGAGCTGCTGCATGCCGTGGTGATGATGGCGAAGCAGGGGGTATCCCGGCGCGCCATCGGGCGCGCGCTCGGGGTCAGTCGAAACACCGTTCGGAATCTGCTGACCGAGCACGAGCAGGGCCGGGTCGAGGTCCACACGGTGGTGCCGCCAGCCCCCTCGCGCGCGCCGCGGCCGAGCAAGGTGGACGCGTACAAGCCCCGTGTGGGCGAGCTGCTCACGCGCTTCCCGGACATCACGGCACAGCGAGTCCTCGAGATCCTCACCGACGAGGGCTTCCCTGGAAAGTACTCCGCCGTGAAGCGCTACGTGCGCGCGGTCCGACCACCCCCGCGCCCGAAGCCGAGCTTGGTCACGCCGACGTACGCGCCCGGGGAGATGGGGGAGTGCGACTGGTCGCCCTACGACATCACCTTCACCACGGGCAAGCGCGCGCACATCGAAGCCTTCTCGTACGTGCTCCCCGTGAGCACCCGCAAGCACGTCGAGTTCTACGAGTCGAACGACCTTCACGCGCTGATGGACGGGCACGAGAAGACCTTCAACCGGTTCGAGGGCTGCGCGCACACGTGCAAGTACGATAGCCAGAAGGCGGTGGTGCTGCGCTGGGAGGGTGGGCAGCCGATCTACAACCCGCGCTTCCTCGCCTTCGCGAGCCACTACTCCTTCCGCCCGTTGGCGGTACGACGGGCCTCTCCCAACGACAAGCCACGCGTCGAGAGAGGCTTCTGGGAGGTCGAGCGCTCGTTCTGGAATGGGCGAGACTTTCGGGACTTCGATGACCTGCGCGCGCAGCTCGCCGACTGGCTCGTCCGCATCGTCGACCACCGACAGCGGCACGGCTCGACTGCACTCGAGCGCTTCGAACAAGAGCGGGGCGCACTCGTGCCGCTTCCGCGCCATCCCTATGACACCGCACGTTTGGTGTACCGGGTCTGCAGCATCGATGGCTTCGTGGCCTGGGACGGCAACCAGTACGCGGTCCCCTACGAGCACGTCACCGACATTCTTCCGGTGCGCGTGACGCAAGGTGAACTCTTTGTGTATGCGACCGATATGCACTGCATCGCCCAGCACGAGCTCGCTCCAAGAGGGGCGCACCTCAAGGTCGACCCGAACGGAATCCACCCTGCACCATGCCGCAAGAGCCCCGTCGACCTCGACCAGCTCCAGGCCGCGTTCGAGAAGATGGGCGAGGGCAGCGCCACGTTCTTTCGCCTACTGAGCGCGGGCCCGTCACGGGCATGCAGCTGGCAGGCCCGAAGGATCTTGCCGCTCCGAGAGCGCTACAGCACCGAGGAGGTGGACCGCGCACTCGCGCACGCGGCCGAGTACGGCGTGCGCGATCACGCCTCCGTCGAACGCATCCTCGCCGCCCGCGCCACGCCGCGGACTCTCGACGAGTACGTCGCGGAGGAGACCGCGCGCAAGATCGAGGCCTCCGCCGGTGGGAGGCACATCACGCCGCGTGACCTGACTGAGTACGACCGACTACCGGAGACGAGCCCATGCCCAAGCGAGCGACCCCCAACAGAACCGCCAAGCCCACCGCCCAACATGACGACCATGGCGTCCGAGAGCGACTCCAGCGGCACCTCGAATTCCTCGGGCTGACGCGCACCCTCGCCGAACTCGACCAGCGCCTCGAGTGGGCGACGCGCGAGCGCCCAGGTGCCACCGCCTTGCTCGAGCATGTCCTCGGCCTCGAGACTGCGCACAAGCGCGAACAGCGCATCGAGCGGCGCATCCGCGGGAGCGGCCTGGTCGAGCGCAAGACCCTCGAGGCGTTCGACTGGGACTTCCAGCCCACGCTCGACAAGAACCTCGTGCTCGAACTCGCCCGACTCGACTTCGTCCCGCGCTGCGATGATGTCGTGATCACGGGAGAGCCCGGCACCGGCAAGAGCCACATCATCAAGGCTCTCGTCCTCAAGGCCTGCGAACTCGGTCGCACGGTCCGATACGCACGCTGCGTCGACCTCATCGACGACCTCCACGCCGGCCTCGCCGACGGAACCTACCCCAAGCGTCTCAAGGCGTGGTGTCGGCCTGAACTCTTGATCATCGACGACGTCGGCCTCGGCCAAGTCAAGAAGCGCGCCGACGAACCAACGGCAGCCCACACCCTCTACAACCTCATCGACCGGCGACACACCCGCTCCTCCACCGCCGTCACCTCCAACATCGCCCTCAGCAAGTGGGGCGCCTTCCTAGGCGACGCCACCCTCACCGCCGCCATCCTCGACCGCCTCGCCATGCACGCCATTCGAATCGACATCGACGGGCCCAGCTACCGCCAGCACGTCGCCAACGTCCGCGACTCCAAGCGCGCGAAGCCCGCCTGACGCCCAGCAGAACGTGCCCTCAGCGGCGGCGGTGTGGATCACTATCCCGCCGCCGCCGTCGCCGTTTCGGCCCACAGAGTGGATCCGTCAGAGCCCCGCGATTGGATCAGTTTTATCCCGCCGCCGAAGACATCTACCGGTCATGGTTCCCATGGCTCGTCGCGGCGCTGGTGACGACGCTGCTGGCGGCCCGCCCGCTCACGTTGGGCACGCGCTCCGTCGAGAGGCGCTCGCTCATGGGCGCCGTCGTCAGCATGTACGGGCTCGGCTACCTGAACACGCTGCTGTCGGCGACCTGCGTCATCGGCGGAAAGGGCGAGCCCGACATCTTTTTCCTCGTGGCCATCTTCGG
>JANNWK010000154.1:0-2598 GCA_031408355.1 Myxococcales bacterium | reverse complement strand
CGAAGGGCATTTCGTTCCCCGCGACCATTGCGCTCGACGCCAGCAGCGCCAAGGGCAAGGCGGAGTTCACGATCAACCGCAAGGACTTCGGCATCGTCTACCCGGGCATGCCGGACGATCTGATCAAGGATGACGTACTGCTGAAGCTGCAGATCCACGCGCCGCGCGGCTGACCGGCAACGGCGCGACTACGACGAAACGGAGGCGGCCGTGAGTGGATATACCGAGAAGTACTCAACCAGGAAGTCGCGCAGCGCGGATACTTTGCGCGGAAGGTGCTGCGTTGGCGGATACGCGAGGTACAACCCTCCCGCGGATACCGACACGCGTGGCAGCACACGGACGACGGTGCCGGCGGCGAGCTGGTCCCGTACCAAGAATGTGGGCAGCAGCCCGAGCCCTACCCCAGCGACGACCCCGCGGTGGTAGGGTCGAAGCCTCCCATGCCTGCCCATGGCAAATACACCGACGACGAAGTCCGGAAAATCCTGGACCGCGCGCTGCGCGGTGAACCCGACCGCGGCTTGAGCCACGACGAACTCGTGGCGATCGCCTCTGAGGTCGGCGTTTCGCGCGAATCCATCGATGTGGCAGCGCGCCAACTGCGCCTCGAAGGGGAGAGCGAGCAGGGCCGCCAGCAAGTGCTCCGACGGCGGCGCGGGCACTTGGCGTCGCACGCTTTCACGTTTGCCCTGGTCAATGCTTGCCTATTTGCCATCAACTACCTCACGACGCCGGGGCAGTGGTGGGTGCTCTTTCCCGTCTTCAGCTGGGGCCTCGCGCTGATTTTCCACGCGCGATTCGCGCTTTCTCGCGGGGTCTCGGCGAGGGCACTGCTCAAGGAGCAGCGACGCGCGGCGAAGGAGGAACGCTACGGTCACTTGGCCGAACACAGGGAGCTTGCGGCGCCCAAGCGGGTAGCGGCCGCGTCGCGCCCCCGCATTGACGCCACTGCCGCAGCGACCGAGTCGGATGCTGCGCCTGAATCGCCAGCGGAGCTCGACGCGCCCACGGCGACGAGCGACCGCCGCCGCGAGTGACGGGCGGGCCCGTTCAGGCCGCCCGACTTCAGTCGGCGATGATCTCGTTGAGGCCTTCGACCACGCGAGCGAGATCGTTCTCGGCTACGCGGGCCAGCTTCTTTCCGATGCGCTCGGTCGACAGCGTCCGCACTTGGCTGATCTTGACCCAAGACCGCTTGGCTAATCCCGAGGCGTGAATCTCCATCGTCAGGGGGAAGCCCGCGCGTGGCTCCTGGCTCGTCACCGCCAGGGCGATCACCGTACCCGACCGATCATTGAAGACGTCGTGGCTGAGTACCAGGACTGGACGGTGGCCAGCTTGCTCGCGCCCTCGAGTCGGATCGAGATCGGCCCAGCGGATCTCGCCTCTCAGTATTCGGGCCATGATTCCCCGTCGGAGATCAATCCTTCATCGGCAAGCGCTCGTTCCTCAAGGCGATTGAGTTTTGAGGACTCGCGCGCCAGCCGACCCCTCGTTAGCCGTTCAAGTTTTTCCGATACCGCGACCTCGATAGCCTGGCTTCGGTTCGGGTATCGACGCTCCGCGACCAGCCCATCAATTCGTTCGAGCAGTTCAGTGTCGAGAGTCACCGCGACTTTTGACTTCGCCATGGTACGATGTTTTATCATACCCAGAAGCGCGTGCACCCTTTCGTCTCCAGCGAAAGCCCGACCGCCCGCAGACCTTCAGTCACTTTCAGGAAGCCGGGCAGCGGAATCGCCAAACTGCAGCAGCTGCTCGGCCGTGAACTCCCGCTCGCCGAGAAAGGCGATGCCAACCACCGCCCGCAGCTTGCCAGCGGCAGCGTAAACCGGAATGGCCAGCGCGGCCTGCGCGTCGACAGCCCGTGCGCCTGGCCGAACGTCGCCGCTGGTGTCGCTCTTGAGGTTGCAGGTCGCGACCACTTCGTCGCGTTCCCAGGCCAATCCAGCCATGCCTTTGCCCTTCGGGATGGTCTCCGTGACCTTCACGACGGGCGGGGGAATATTCACGGAGGCGGCTAATCTGAGCAGGTCGGCCTCTGCATCGAGCAGGTGAACGGTCCCGGCGATCCCGCCGTGTTCGGCCAAAAAACCCTTCAGCCAAGCTTCGGTTGCCACGCCGTGACGCTAGCATGCTGCTATGCTCCCGGCCCCGCCCGGATCGCTAATTTGAGCCTCTCCCCCCCCCCTGATTTTCGGCCTGCGGCAACCTACGACCAACGCTTCAGCGTCGATTTTGAATACCCGGTCGTGTTCTGCAGGGGCGCCCTGGCCTCCGCAGACCCGAGCCTCGCCTGGGCGATTTCACGCCGGGAGCCGGACCGGCGTCACCCCTTGTTCGTGGTCATCGACGCGGGCCTGGCTGAGGCACGCCCGAGTATCCACGCTGAGGTCGAGGCCTACGCCGGCGCGCACTCCGAAAGGCTCCAGTTGCTGGCGGAGGTGCACAGCGTGCCTGGCGGCGAAAGCATCAAGAACCAGCCCGGTATCGTGGCCGATCTCCAGGCGCGCTTCGCGGCGGCCAAGCTCGACAAGCAGGGCGTGCTGCTGATCGTGGGCGGTGGGGCCGTGCTCGACGCGGTGGGCTACGCTG
>JANNWK010000153.1:0-3566 GCA_031408355.1 Myxococcales bacterium | reverse complement strand
CGGCTTCAGGGCAGCCTCGCCGTGCGCGACGTTGGCGCCGGCCCAGAAGCTCAGGCCACCGCTGTCGATCTTGTACATTGCCGTCGCGTCCAGCTCCGGAAGGTTCAGTATCCGACCCGAGAGCGCGTCGAGCCTAGTGCGTGCCGGAGACGCGTCCAGCTGGCTGAAGTCCTTGGAGCGCGCGTGATTCTTCACCACAATGTGCCCCGCCTGGTCGCCGTAGAGCGCGAGCGCTTGCTCAACTTGGCCGACCGAAGCAAAGCCGCCATCGCTCACGTGCCAAAACGTGACCGAGGCTCCCAGCTCGCGCGCCAAGCCGAGCACATTGGCTCCAAACAGCCAGGCCTTGAGCGAACGCGCGCTTTGCGCCGGCAAGTCCACCAGCACCCGCCGCTCACTGCCCAGCGCGCGATCCAGGATCTGGTCGGCGCTGTCCGGCGTCGCCAGATCCACGGCTTGACTGAAGTCACCGTAGTGCCGCAAGAGCGCGCCGTGCGAAAGGTCGCCGTCCACGCCCGCGAAGGCAGCTCCGCGATCAATCCAGTACTGAGCGAGCAAGCGGGCCACGACGCTCTTACCAACGCCGCCTTTTTCGCCACCAATGAAGTGAATTTGACTCACAGGCAGCGGTAGAAACCACTCGGGCGGAGGGGTCAAGCGCTAACGGAGCCCCGCCCTTCGAGCGTCAGCCACGGCCGCGACCGAGCAGGGCCCGCGCCTGCCGGCGAACTCCGCGATCCGGATCGCTGGCAGCTCGCTCGACCACGCGCGCGTACGCGGGCGAGTCCTCCCGGAAGTGTTTAACCGCCGCCGACAGCGCCGCCGAGCGCACCTCGACGTTCTCGTCGCCCGCGAGCTGCTCGAACAGCAGGTCCGCCACGAAAACCGGCGTCGGCCAGGTGAGGGCGCGCGCGAGCGCCGCCCTGTCCGTCGCCCTTTCGGAGGTGGCCCAGCGGCAGACGAGCTCGATGCGCTCCGGCGCCCGGGCCCGCTCCACCGCTCGAGCCAGCCCAATCGCCGCTCCTTCTCGCACGTCGGCGTCTCCATCTTGAGCTAGCGTGTGCAGCACCGTTTCGACCTTCTCACCCGCTTCGGGCCACAGTCCGCCAATAGTTTCAGCGACCTGCGCTCGCACGGCGGGCCGCGGATCCTCAGCCAGTAAACTGAGAAACAGCAGCCGCTGCGGGTGCCTGGGTCGCGAGGTTTCGGCCGCTTCAATGAGCTCCGACACCACCTCCGTGGGCAGCTTGCGCAGCGACTCGGCGCCCGCTCCCCCGGTCGTGAGCATGAGCGACAGCGCCGTCAGACGCGCGAAGGTGTGACGTCGAACCGATGCCATGGGAACTCCTCTTGGTTGGTGGGGAGTCAACTCACGGAAGCGGGATTCAATTCCCGGCGCCTCCACTGAAAGCCCCCACGACGGTTGGGGGTTTCGTCTATTGTGTCTAGGGAGTTCCCTGGCCTGGGCTCGATTTCGGCGGAGATTTGCCGAGTTGGCACCCGGGTCCAACGTGCTTAGGCAGCTCTACCGAAGGTGATTTTTGCGGATACGCCAAGCGCGCCGAGCACACGGAGCATCAGGTCGGTCGAGATATCCTTGGTGTTCCGATTGATCAGAGCGGTGATGCGCGTTCGCGAAGTACCGGCCAGCGCAGCCACCTGCGCATGGGTCAAGCCACGCTTCTCGATCACCTGAATGACCTTGGTGTTGAGCGCGCTCCGTACAGCAATTTCGATACCGTCCGCGCGTTCGAGGCCCAGAACCTCGGCAAGATCGCCAGCGGTACGCGCAACGACAACCTTGGACTTCTTTTTCATCACAGCATCTCCTTGAGGCGCTTCTTGCCCAGTTCGATTTCCCGATCGGGCGTCTTCTGAGTCTTCTTCGCAAAAGCGTGAAATATCAGCACCGCGTCGGCCACCTTCACGACGTAGAACGCGCGATAGATGCCGGCAGCGTCCCTGATCCTCAGCTCGGCAGCACCGGCCCCGAGCGTCGGCATTCGCCCGGGACACCGGCATGGCCAAACGAGTGACCCAACTGGAGGTCGTGGATGGCCTTGCCAAACGCCCGTCGAACGTCCTCCGGAAACGTGCGAAGAGTATCGCGCGCGGCCGCATGGAACTTCGCAGCCTTCACGCCCTGGAGGGTCCCAGATCTGGTACCTTTTGGCAACGGCCTCGCGCACCTTCACATCGCCCTCCCAGCTGCCGACCGTGCGCCACTGCTGCGCCTGCAACGGAAACACTCCAGCGTGCGTTGAATGGGCTCGGACTAGCCTCGGCGCGATTGACGCATACGCGCGTGTGTAATACGGTTGTATGCATGCACGTCGATCGACTTTCGATAACCATGGACCCACGACTCGGCTCAGCGGCGCGTAGGGCCGCAAAGCGCGCCCGGGTGAGTTTGTCGGCCTGGATCGCCGAGGCGACCGCAGATCGAGTGCGGAACGAATCACTCGGCAGTGCGCTCGATCAGTGGGAGGCCGAAGACGGAACGTTCACCTCCAAGGAGCTGACGGCGGCCGCTCAGGCACTCGGGCTCATCCGGAAGCCTAGGGGCCGCCGCAAATGAAGGTCATCCTCGACGCGGGGGCGTTTCTCGCGGTCGAAAAGCGCGACCGCCAAGTCGGTGCGATGCTGCGCGTATTGCAGCAACGCCGGGTGCCGCTGGGGACCAGCTCTCCGGTCGTTGCGCAGGTGTGGCGCCACGGTCGGAAACAGGCGCTGCTCGCGCGCCTGCTCTCGGGAGTCGACGTGCGCGCCCTCGCGTCCGGCGACGACAGGCGCACGGGCGAGCTGCTCGCGCTCGCGAACACGGGCGACGTGATCGATGCTCATCTCGCGCTCGGAGTCGATGACGGCGATCGCGTGCTCACGAGCGATCCCGACGACATCAATCGCTTGTTGGAAGCGCGCGGCGTCAAGGCAACGGTCATCAGGACGTAAGATCCCCCTGGGCCGTGGCGGGCGGCTTGCAGAGGTGACCGAGGTCTGGAGCGCAGTCCTCCCGTAGGCCGAGCTCGTCGAACCCTCCTCGAATGGGCGTGCCCTCCGGGCCTGCGCCGGCATGTTCGGGATCACGGGCCGGAAGGCTGCTGGCTGGGCCGCTCGCAGTTCGTGTCCGATGGCAGCTTCGACGGCCGGCTACGAGAGTTTCGCATCTACGCGGCAGCGCTCGACTACACCCAGCTGACCGCCAGCGTCGCGCTTGGGGAAACACCCCATTTCATCAGCGCCGACTAGCGCCGTGAGCCGGAGCTACGTCCAGCGTTCGTTCGCTAGTTCTCGTAGACCTGCGTGTTGAGCGGGTCGTTCGTTTTGACGATGTTGTCGATATCTTCAGACAACAGGCGCACCTTCTCGGCGTGCGCGGGAAGCTGAGCGAGGTTAGTGCGCTGCAGTGGGTCGGCCGCCATGTCGTAGAGCTCGTACTGGTAGCTGCCGCTCGCGCCGTGGCGGATCAGACTCCAGCGTTCGGTGCGGAGTGTTTCATGGCCGCCTGGCCAGCTTGAGAGGGCCCAGCCCGTTTGGTCGGTGCGCTGCGGCTCAAGCAAGAGCGG
>JANNWK010000152.1:0-1872 GCA_031408355.1 Myxococcales bacterium | reverse complement strand
TGCCAGCCGTCGAAGGCGCGGGCCGCAGATTTCTCAAAGGCGCTGGCGTCGACGTCTCCTGCCACGACGAGCACCGCGTTACCGGGGGTCATGTGCTGCTTGTGCCAGGCCTTGCAGTCAGCGAGTGAAACCTTGGCGAGCTCCGTGGGTAGCGCGTCGTAGCGAGCGTAGGGATGAATGGCCGTCGGCACCTCGAATAGTTCTCGGTAGAGGAGCATGGAGGCGGCGTAGCCGGCGCTCGACTTGGCGGCGCTTCTGGTGCGCTCGACCTCGCGCTCCCGAAGCTTGCTGAACTCGCGCGCATCGAAGCGGGGCTTCATCGCGACGGCCGCCAAGATATCTAGGGCAGCGTCCAGGTCGCCGGTGGTGACGGCGATGGACACGCGGGTGGAGTCGCGGTCGGTCGCCACGCTCAAGTCGGCTCCCAGCGCCTCGGCATGCTCCAGCAGCGCTTCGCCGTTCCAGGGGCCGGCTCCGCCCGCCTTCGCGAGCTCGCCGGCCAGACCGGCCACGCCGGGTTTGGCGCCGTCACTGGCCATTCCTGAGCGAAAAACCAGCCGCAGCTCGACGATGGGCAGCGTTCTGCGTGGGACGATCCGTAGCTTGAGGCCACTCTGTAGCGCTCGGTGCGTGATCGTCGGAAAGGCCAGGCTGGGCGTGATGCCGGAGGGTGGCGGCTCGGCCAAGGGATCCTTCGCGGTTACCGGCGCTGCAGGGGATGGCGTGGCTTGAGGCGCGGGCGTTCGCACGGGGCGGGCTGGGCTGCCGCAGCCAGCCAATGCGAGCGCGAACGGCAGGGCAAGAATGTGCCTCATGGCTGACCTCCTGCTCCAGCCGCTGGGGCTTGGACTGGCTCAACCTCGACCAACTGCCGGCGCGCGACCCCCAGGTATTTCTGGGCGGCGCGCTGGATCTCGTCGGCGGTGACAGCCTGGTAGCGAGCGAGCTCTCGCGCCAGGAGCCGAGCGTCTCCGAAGTAGGACTCGTACTCACCCAGCTTTACGGCGCGACTCATGTTGGTTTGCAGACCGAACACGAAAGAACTCCGGATCCGCCGCTTCACCTTGGCGAGTTCTGCCTGGCTGGCCGGCTTTTTGGCGAGCTTTTCGAGCTCGTCCGCCACGAGCTTCTGCACTTTTTGCATGTCGGCTTTCTCCGTGAGCACCACTGAAACACCCAGTTCATCCGGCCCGACGTAGTCTCGCGTCCACGCCGAGACCCGCTGCGCGACGGCGCGGTCACGCACCAGCAGCTTCTCCAGGCGGGAGCTCTCTCCGTCCCCCAGCAACGCAACGGCCAACTCCAGCGCGTAGTGCTCCGGTGTGTGCGTCTTGGGAATTAGGTAGCCGAAATAGAAACCCGGCGTCTTGGCGTTGGCGTCGCGGACCACGGCCTTCTTGGCGTTCACCTGCGCCGGCAGCTCCGGTAGCGCGGCGCGCTTGACTGATTTCTTCCCAATGGGACCGAAGTACTCGCGAGCCAGACGCACGGCCTCGTCGCGGTCGAAGTCGCCTGCCACCGTCAAGACCGCGCTGGTCGGCGCGTAGTGCTTGTCATAGAAGGCCTTCACCCAATCCAGCTGCGCCGCGTCGAGATCCTCCATGCTGCCGATGGTGGGTCGGGTGTAGGGCGCGTATTCCGCGAAAACCAGCTCACCCAGTCGAAGGAGGCCCGTCATGTACGGCGCATTTTCTATGCGCATCCGATACTCTTCCTTCACGACGGCGCGCTGGTTCTCAAAGTTCTGGGACGTCACGGCTAGCGATCGCATTCGGTCCGCTTCCAACCAAAGCGCCAGCGCAAGCTCGCTCGAGGGCAGAACTTCGAAGTAGTTGGTGCGATCCGCCGAGGTGGTGCCGTTCAGGCTGCCAC
>JANNWK010000151.1:0-1634 GCA_031408355.1 Myxococcales bacterium | reverse complement strand
CGCGATGCCCTTGACGTTTTCGACTTCGCCATCGAGGTCGCTGAAGGGCGAAGCGATGCGTCGCAGGAAGCGGTGCCCATCGTCGATGTCGAAGACGAGCACGCCTTTACCGCCCCATTCCACGTAATTGCGAATGCCGGGTGACGCAACGTAAAGCAACCGATGGGAGAGGCCTGCGACGCCCCCTGTACCGGCACCCGCGCCCGACGCATTGCCGCCCGAGTTGTTGCCCGCCACGGTGTCACCTGCGGCGGTGCCGCCGAGGGCAGTGCTGTCTGCCCCCGCAACGCCGCCGGCAGCGGGCGATGCCTCAGCGCCCGACCTGCCCGCGTTGCCTGCCGCTGCACCATCACCTTGGGTCAAACCGATGGACGGTTCCGGGTTCGAGCACGCGACCAGCACCAACCAGCAGCAGTGAATTACCTTCATGGACGACGACTTGCGGGGTTAGTCACCGTTGGGGAACGCGGTCGTTGGAAAAACTGCCAAGCGCATCGACTTTGGCGAACGCCTCGAATTCGACCGATACCTCGATATTTAGAATTACCCTCCGAGCCTCCGACCCGCACTTCCGGTCCCATGGCTCGTACGCTCATTGGAGTCGCGCTCGTCAGCGGCGTGTTCGGTGGGGCCTGTACCGCTTCGGTAGGCGGGGAGGCGCCGGAGAAAGGTGTTGCGCTGCCGATGCCTGGCGAGCCTCCAGTCGTCAGCGCGACGACGTGCGATCAGGCCGAGTTGCTCGCGCCACGGCTGGTGCGCCTCGCTGCCACGGATCTGAGGGAGCACGTACGCCGCGCGCTGCCGGGTGTTGGTGAGCTGCCGTTGTCCCGCATCGCGTTGCAGGCGGAACACTTGGCCAGTCTGACCGAGCGTGTGGTGAGCGGAGCGGACTTTGGCGCTTACTATCAGGCCGCGCGAGCTGTGGCCGAAAGCTTCGTGGCGAGCTCGGCCGAGGCGCTGCCCTGCCGCCAAGCGGGCGCGGAGGAAATGTGCTTGCAGGCTACCCTGAGCCCTGCGGTGGGCCGGCTGTATCGCACGCCGGCCACGGCCGGGGAATGGGCTGACTTCGAAACGAGCTACCGCAAGTTGCTAGCTGCACAGGGAACGGCGAAAGCTGCAGCAGCCGTTATTGCAGGCGCTTTGCTGGCGCCGCGCACGCTCTATCAAACCGAGCGGGGCGACGCCGCGATCGCCGCGGGTGCCTTTCCTCTCTCTAAGCACGAAGCGCTCTCGGCGGCGCGGTTCGCCTTGACTGGGAGAGCTCCCGAAGACAGCGAGCTGGCCGCCGCAAGTCAGCTCGACCAGCCCGCCTTCCGCTCGAAGCTGGGTGAGCTAGCAGCCGGTTGGGCTCACACCACCGAGTTTACGGAGCGCGCGCTGGACTTTGCCGAGGTTCGCTTCGGCATCGAACATCTTGCCGAAGTGAGCCGGCTTGACCCGGCTTTTACCGACCACGTCAAGCTCGCCATGGCAGCGGAGTTTCGAGACCACGTCTCGCAAACCTTCCTCTCTGCCTCCGGTAGCTTCGAGCGGCTATTCAGCGTGAGCCCGCCCACAGTCTTCGCAGGCTTAGAGAGCATCTATGCGGTGCCCGGGGCCGACCCCGCCAACACCGGCGGCCTGCGGCGGCTGGG
>JANNWK010000150.1:0-19296 GCA_031408355.1 Myxococcales bacterium | reverse complement strand
CACCGTCCGGGCGCAGGCGTTCGCCGCCCTTGTCGACCAGCTCGACCACTACCTCGAGCGCCATCGTAGCCGGCTCCTGCGTGCGGAACCCAATGTCGAGACCCGTGAGGCCCGCTACGGTCGTGGGGATCCAGGTGGCGACCAGCAGGTCGTTGTAGGAGCGATTCTGCCAGTGGAAGGTGTGGTTGGCGTAGGTGACGCGAGGGTCCTCCCCTTCCTCGGCGTCCGGCTCCGGGGGTGGTGGCATCGCAATGATACCCATCACGGTTGCTAGATCCGTCGCCACTTCCTGCAGATCGGAGAACGTGTAGATCCCGTGAACGCGAGAGTCCGCGCCCTGCCCCTTGCCAGGGACAATGTAGCGCTTGTCGATGCCCGAGAAGTTCGGCATGAACTCCTGGTTGTCCGCGTCGGTGAGCTGCAGTCCGGGGTAGTAGCGGCCGAATTCATTCCATGGATCCACCAGCACCTCGACCACATGATCGTCGTTGTCGAGGTTGCTCAGCGTCCAGGTGACCTGGACTTGCACGTCGTCGACGGTGACCCAAGGTCGGCGGCCATAGGGTGCGATATCGAGGCGGTTCAGCTCGTCACGCGTCACGTCTGACGGGGCCAGTACCGGGAACTGAATGCCCCGCTTGACCTCGTAGATCCGCGTTTCACCGTCGTCGTAGATGGGCGCGACAGCCGGCGTCATCCCGACGTGGAGCAGCGGGAGGCTACTCTCCTGCTCCTGATCGCCGCAGCCGACGCTCAAGCTTGCGCACAGCGACAGCCCCCAAAGAATGGGGGCTGTGGGCCCCTTCAGGGGGCCGAGTACCCCCTGGGCCGAAGGCGCCAAAAGCGGTCTTTCTTGCATGATCGATCTCCGGAGGCGGGGTAGCGCGATCGTAGATGCCATCTCCGTGCCAGCGAGCCTGGGCGCCCATCACTTCTTCGCAGCGCGAAAGGCGAACGGATAGGAGGCGTTGGTGCCCTTGTCCGCGCTCGGAAACTTCAGGCGCTGAAAGGAACGCAGCATGCACCCCTCCACGCGCGGGTTCTTCAGCGACGAGCCGGTGATGCTGGCCGATGACACGGTCCCGCCCGGCGCGATACTGAAGGCGATTCCGACGTTGCCCTTCAGATTGGGATCGTGCGCCTGGGCTATCTCGAAGCAGGCCTGGAAGGCGCCGTAGCGTGACATGACCACGCGCTGGATCTGAGCCGGGGTGAGGCCTTGGCCGGGTGCAGCTGCCCCCTTGCCTGCGATCTTCCGCTCGCCGTCTCCGCCTGCGCCGCTGCCGTCGCCACCGCCGAGGCCGCCCTTACCGTTGCCGCCAAGTCCCCTGCCGCCGGGCCCGCCTGCACCACTGCCAAAGCCGCCGCCACGACCCGGTCCCCAACCGGTGTCCAGGGTGCCCGAGCCGAACGGAACGCCGCCTTCTTCGGTGCCGCCACCGGCCGCGCCCGCGCCGTGCAGCCCAGTCCCGCTGCCCGCACCGAGCACGATGTCGTCCGAGCGTAGTCCACCGAGCGCTTCAGCGACGGAGCTGATCGTGCCCAGGGTCTTCTTCACTTCCTCTCCGACGTCGCTTGATAGTGCTTCTGCCATGCCGCCAAGACCGGCGCGGATCTCGCCCGTCTGCCGCGTCTCCTTGGCCTCGCCATTGCGACCGAGTTTGCCTTCGTCGCCCTTGACCTTTTTGCCGCCTCCCTGGGGCTTCGGATCCTTGGCGCCCGGATCCTTGATGCCCTGGCCCTTGTCGTCCTCCGCCCTTCCGGTCTGCGGGGGAGGCACTTCCTCCTCTTGCTTCATGTTGAAGGCGAGCAGCAGTTCAGCTTGGCTGGTGAGCTCAAGGGGTTTCGGGATGCCCTGAGGCGTGGTGATGGCCCAGATCAGTGCCAGGCCACCGCCGACGGCGACCGTGGCGAAGAGAAACGAGCACAACAAGCCCCAGTCGAGCCGCGGCTTCTTCTTCATCGGCGCCACGGCGTCGGTGAACTGGAAGAAGATCGAGAAATTGCCGTACTGGATGACCCCGTAGTCACCCGCCACGATCGGGATCGGTGCGCCGATCCGCCCGAGCTCTGCAGGGTCTTCGCGGCGACCTCGCAGGTAGACGTCGCCGCCGCTAGCTCCGCGGGCGTCGAGCTCCCAGCCAGAGCCGACGGCGCGGATCGGCAGCTCCGAGACGGACGCATTGTCGGGCTTCGCCACGGCGGCGTTCGGGGCGTCGCCGATGAGCAGCGAGCGCCCGACCGTGAGGTGATCCACGGCTAGCACGGTGGTGCCCCAAACAGCGGCTGTTCGGAGCGTGACTGCCGGAGCGGGTCGCTGGTTCATCGGAAGGCTGGGCTCCTCCGCGAATCGGACAGTTCCCCCATGAAGGAACGGTGCCCCAGCGCGCCGGCATCGAACTCGGCCCGCACGCGGCGCAGAAAGTAGATGACTTGAGGAGACTTGAGGCGCCCTTCGACCTCAACCGTTTCAAACTTGTAGGTCTTCACGCCGGCCTTGTCTTCCTTGGTCTTGACGCTGCCCGCCTCGGGACCTTTGGTGGCAGCGGTGCCGGCGGCCTTCACCTCTTCCTCCTTCGAGGCCTTCTCGGGATCGGTCGCAACGACGTCGCCTCGCTCCTTGTCCTTCTCAGCCTCGTCGCCGGCCTCCTTCTCCCGCTCCTTGTCCTTGTCCCGTTCCTTCGCAGACCCGGAGCCAGCACCTGCCTTGGCGCCAGCGGCGCTTGGGGTCTTGCCCTTCGTCTTCGGTGCGGCCACAGCGACACCCGGCCCACACGTCAGAGACACGAGCACAACCAGTGAGACCAACGAGCGCCCTAACATTCGAGCCGCCAGCATAGACAGAAGGGGCAAGCTCGGCCAACTGGCAATGTGCCGTCGCTCGCTCAGCGTGTCCGGCACGGGCTTGCCGACGGCGTTTTCACGGGTGACGGCTCGGCTCGCGGGACGGATGCGCACCTCCTGCGACGTTGACCCCTTTCGAGAGCCGCCCGTGCCTTTTTCCGCAACCTAGCCCGGCGCAGGCCGACCCATCTCCACGTACGCGGTTTCGACTCCGCGTCACACCAGGAAGGTTACCCATGTCAGTAGGCGTAGGCGGAGGCGGCAACTACATCAGCGACGGCGCTCTTCTCACTTGGCTCGCGAACCAACAGGATCGCATCTACGGCGATCTGCGCGAGTCGATGGACATCGCGGAAAAGCGCGCCGAGATGGCCAACGATTTGACCGACATCAAGATGCACATGGAAGAGGCCAACAAGAGCCAAGACTTTGGTCAGGTCGACCGGGAGCTGCAGGCCTTCGTGGCGAAGTACGGCGCGGACCCCGAGTTTGCGGAGCTCGCCGCCGGCGTCGGCGAAATCGCGAACACGGTACACCAGAACTGGGAGTACGCGCGTCAAGGCTACGACGTCGCCAAGACTCAGTACGACGAGGATCGCCGCACCTACGAAGCGGCGGTGGACGCCGCCGAGCGGGCTGCCACGCAGGGCGGTCTCCAAGACAGCGCGATCAAGGATCGCAAACCCGAGCCGCCGCCCGAGCCGACGCTTGGCTACTCGGACGAGCAACTGAAAACTTGGTTCAGCGCCATCGACGGCAAGCTCGATGTCTCGAGCAAGAATGATCAGCTGACGATGATTCACATTCAGGAGCTGAAGGGCACGCTTGACCAAGGCATGCAGCTCGGCTCGACGCTCATCGCGGGCAGCGACAAGACGCTGAACGCCATCATCAACAATATCGCCTAGGAGTCAGCATGGTCCCTTCAGTCAGCCCAATGCCTGCTTCAGGCGCGCCGCCGGAGGCTCCGGCTTCGGTGGCAGCGTCCGCGTCGCGCGGCGCTAGCTCCCAAGAGCGACTGCTCGCCCTCATCGTCTGCACGCAAACCACTCAGCTCCGCGCGGCCGAGTCCTCGGTGAATCTGAGCTTCGAAGAGATCAGCCGCCTGCGCGAAGAAGTGCGAGAAGCCTTGGAGAAGGCCAGGGAGGCCCAGGAGGACTCAGGCTTCTGGAGCGACATTGGCAAGCTCTTTAGCGGTGACCTTGCGTCGCTCGCTCAGGTGGTGGCGGCGGCCGCCGCGATCGCGGCCACAGGCGGGACAGCTGTGGCGGTGCTGTCGGCTATCGCGCTTGCGACCAGCTTGGCTACGAAGTACGGGGAGGAGCTCGGCATTCCCCCGGAAGTAGCGTTGAGCATCGGGCTGGCAGCGGGTGTCGCCTCCGTGTGCTGCGGGGACCTGTCCGGCGTGACGTCCGTCAGCGCGGCGGTCAAGGCCACCGCGGGCGACATCAAACTGTATGCCAATCTCGTTGGGGCCGGAGCGACCATTGGTGGCGGCGTTGCTAGCGGCGTATCGGAGCAATATCACGCCGATGCTGTGGACCATCGCGCAGACGCCCGCTGGGCCGATGCGCGAAACGGCGTCGAATCCATGGATATCGACGAGTCCATCGAGCGGTTCTCCGCCGCCGTCGATCGCCAGAACAGCGCCATTGGCGCGGTCGCGACTATCAATCAGCGCGAGTACTCGGGCGCGCACTCGATTCTCAACAACATGGCAGGTGCAGCATGAGCGTGGACAGCGTTGGCCGAGCGGGTGGCTTCATTGAGCTAGCTCACGAGGGCTACAGTATCGGCAGCGAACTGGCCGTCCTGACCCTGGAGACCCAGGAGAACCAAAGGCAGTGTGATCGTGAGCGCCTCGATGACGCGCGGTCGGACTACGCAGAGGCGCTCCGCGAGGAGGTAGCGGCGATGCACGAGGAAGCAGATCATATCGCCACCGGCGCTTGGGTCCAAGGTCTCACAACGGTGGCTTCAGGCGCCGCCGGGTTTGCGGCAGTCGAGGCAAGCAAGACGACCGACAAGCTTACGGGTTGGCAGGTGGTCCACCGCGGCCTCGGGGATTTTGCCCAGCCCCTCGGAAGCTACGCCGGTGGGTCGGCTGCCGCACACGACCGCGCGGATGCCAGGGCCGCCGCTGGCGAGGCCGAGCAGGCGAAATGGTTGCTCACGGATCTGAAGGACGCGCTTCGCGAGGCGGAGGAGCGTCAGGACAAAGCGCTCGACTGGGCTTCGTCGCTCGCCGACAAGGACGGGGCGGCTATCAATGCCGTATTGTCGAACATGGCGTGACCCGCGCTTTCGATGTCCGGGAGCGGGGAGGGCCGGGTGGCGCCACGGCAAGGGAGTCGCGGGGGGACGGAGCGGGGAGCGGGGAGCGGGGGGACGGAGCGGGGGGAGGTTCGGGCGGGTCGGCAGGCAAAAACGGGCTGGTTCCGTGGCGCCTGCCGGCCCGGGCGGCCTCGCGCCCACGGCCGGTGCCGCTACGCACCGGGCGTTCAGTGCTTTGCAGGGGTTTTTCTGGTGTCGTGTCCTTGCTAGGCCGGAGGGCATGGACTACGTTCCGCGCCCCGGTGGTCAGGGGTAGCCCCCCTGAGCCGGATTGCAGAACAGCATCCCCATGGCCTACGCAGTAATCCGCAGCGGCGGAAAGCAGTACCGAGTTGCCCAGGGCGACACCGTCCAGGTTGAGCTCCTCCCCGGCAACCCCGGCGATAAAGTGACGTTCGATGACGTGCTGATGATCGGCGGCGACGCGCCGAAGTTCGGCACCCCGAAGGTGGCCGGTGCGGCCGTCGAGGGAGAGATCGTGCAGCAAGGGCGTGGCCCCAAGCTCATCGTCTTTAAGTTTCGCAAGCGCAAGCGGTCGCGGCGGAAGGCCGGGCATCGCCAAAGCTTCACGGCGGTCAAGATCACCGGAGTGACGGGATAAGCGCATGGCACACAAAAAAGGCGGCGGCTCAACGCGCAACGGTCGAGGCTCCAATGCCCAGTACCGCGGAGTGAAGGTCTACGGCGGCGAGACCGTGCGTGCCGGTGGCATCCTGGTGCGTCAGGTCGGTCAGACCTTGAATCCCGGTCGCAACGTGGGGCTTGGTCGAGACTTCACGCTGTTCGCGCTGGTGGATGGCACGGTGGCCTACGAGCACGTAACCAAGACCAAGAAGCGCGTGTCCGTCTATCCCGTCGCGCCCGCGAGTTCGGCGAGCTGACGAAGATCTTCGTCACCGATATCGACGGGACACTCGTCGGAGCCGGTGGTGAGGTGCACCGCCGTGACGCCGCGGCGATCGAGGAATTGTTGAGGCGGAAGGTGCCGGTGGTGCTCTGCACCGGGCGTATGTATTCCGGCACTCGCGAGATAGCGAGTCGGCTCCGCATGACTGGACCGGTGGCTTGCATCGATGGCAGCCACATCTTTGACCTGAAGACGCGGGGAGAGCTCGCGTGTTCGGCCATCCCCCTGGATGCGACCGTGTGTTTGCGTCAGGCCCTGTCCAGGTTTCGCCCCGCCACTTTCGTGTTCTCAGGCGACCGCGTCATTCACGACTCGATGGGTGATCGTTTCCTGAGTTACCTGAGCACCTGGTCCGACGTGCGGCATCGCGTAGCGGACGTGATTCATCCTTCGGCCTGGGAGAAGGAGCCGCGTGTGGCGGCGCTCGTTCTGTTGGGGGACGACGACAGCATCCTTGGTACGCAGCGCGAGCTGGAGGGAATCGAGGGCCTCCAGAACATCGTATTTGAGGTGCGGCGCGAGGACTACGCCGGGACCTGGGGGATGGTGGTACGAGCCGCGGGCGTCGACAAGGGCACGGCCATTGAATGGCTGGCGGAACACTACGGCGTTGGCGTGGAGGACGTGGTTGCAGTTGGTGACTGGCTGAACGACATTCCGATGCTGAAGCGAGCGGGGCAGAGCTTCGCCATGGCTCAGGCCCCGATCGAGGTGAAAGCTGCTGCGAAGCAGCTCCTGAAGGCGGATATTTGGAGCGGCGGCGGGGTGGCGGAAGCCGCGGAGCGCGCCGGCTTGATATAGTCGGGCCGTATGCAGGCTTCTCGCATCGCGCTGTTGCCGCCCGAGCTTGCGAGTCAGATCGCGGCCGGCGAGGTGGTTGAGCGTCCGGCTAGCGCCGTGAAGGAGCTGATCGAGAACGCGCTTGATGCGCTGGCGACTCGCGTCGACGTCGAGATCGAGGGTGGCGGCATCACTCGACTTTCGGTGGTCGATGATGGGCAGGGCATGAGCGAAGCCGAAGCCCAACTTTCGGTTCAGCGGCACGCTACCAGCAAGCTGCGAAATTTCCTTGAGCTGAGCAGCCTCGCGACCTTCGGTTTTCGAGGCGAAGCGTTGCCGACGATCGCGTCGGTGAGTCGTTTCGCACTGCGAACGCGAGCCGTGGGCGCGGATGCCGGCAGTTCCGTGCGCATTGAAGGCGGCACGCTTGTGGCGAGCGAACCCTGTGGCATGGCGACCGGCACGCGTGTGGACGTGACGGACCTATTCTTCAACGTGCCAGCGCGCCGCAAGTTCCTGCGCTCAAGCGGGACTGAGTCGGGCCATGTCAGTGAGGTGCTGGCGGGCGCTGCGCTCTCCAGACCGGACATCACCTTCACGCTCACCCGGGACGGACGCAAGGTGCGCGAGGTGCTGCGCGCCACCTCACGCGGGGAGCGAGTGCGCCAGGTCTGCGAAGTCGACGAGCTGGCTGAATGCTTTGGGGAGCGTGGTCCGCTGAAGGTGGAGGCCTTCCTGTCGCGTCCGGAACAGGCGCGCAGCGGCGCTGGCGGGCTCACGATCCTGGTCAACGGTCGACCGGTGCGCGACCGCGCCATTCTGGTCACGATTGCGCAGGCCTACGGCAGCGTACTGGAGCGTGGGCGCTATCCGCGTGGTGTCGTGTACCTTGACCTGCCGCCCGAGTTCGTCGATGTGAACGTGCATCCGCAGAAGGCCGAGGTAAGGTTCGCCGACCCGCGAGCGACGAGCGACGCCGTTTATCAGATCTTGTCGAAGGCGCTGATGACAGCGTTTTCGTTGCCGCCTGTTTCGCGTGGGACATGGGGTCGAACGGCAGCGCAGCGCCCGGCCGATCCCGCTCCGCCGTCGAGAGCGGTGCTGCGCCCGCTGCTAGCCGAGCGCAGCGTGCCCCGCTCCTTGCCGTTCGAGGCGCCGGTGGCAGCGGCAGCGCGACCGTCAGCCGAGCCCGCCTCCGCGACTGAAGTGCGCGCCGTGACCGCTGGCGTGACCGCCGCTGCGGAGCCGGCGTTCCTGGCTGTACGTGACGGCGTGACATCGCCGATCAGACCTCGTCCGGAGGTGGCCTGGGCGAGCCTGCGTTTCATCGCGCAGCTGCGGCTGACCTACCTCATTTGTGAGGGCGAAGACGGGATCTATTTGCTCGACCAGCACGCTGCGGCCGAGCGCGTTACCTTTACGCGGCTGCGTCGCGAGTATCAGAAGCGCTCGGTGCCTTCGCAGGCGCTGCTCTTTCCCCTGGTGTTAGACGTGAGTCCGGCGGAGCTTGCGCTCGTCGAGCAGCGCGGGCAGGAGATCCTTGAGGTGGGGCTCGACGTTAGGCCACGCGGCGAAACGTCGCTTAGCGTCCATGCGGTGCCGCGGTTGCTCTCTCGCGCCAGCCCTGAACGCCTTGTGCGCGATCTGCTCAGCGAGGTTTCTCGCAGCGGAGGGCGCGGATTTTCGGACGCCGTAGATCTGGCGCTGGCTACGATGGCCTGCCACGGTTCGGTGCGTGCCGGCGATCTGCTGTCGGCCGGCGAAGGCAAGGCGCTGCTCGAAGCCCTCGACGACGCCGATTTCGCGGGTCACTGCCCGCACGGGCGCCCGGTCGTGACCTTCTTGGGCTACGCGGAGCTTGAGCGCAAGGTGGGCCGGCGTTGAGCGTCGACGGGGACCCGCTTATCTGCGTGGTCGGCCCCACCGCGTCCGGCAAGACAGAGCTGGCGGTGAAGCTGGCGCGGCAGCTCGACGGTGAAGTGCTGAGCGCCGACAGCATGCAGATCTATCGTGGCTTCGACATTGGCACCGGCAAGCCCAGCGCAGACGAACGGGCCGCGGTGCCGCATCACCTGCTAGACATAGCCGATCCGCTGGAGGCTTGGGATGCGGCGCGCTGGGCCGAGGCCGCTGCCAGCCAAGTGGCGGCCATACGGGCACGCGGAAAAGTGCCCGTCGTGTGTGGGGGTTCCTTTCTCTGGGTGCGCGCGCTGGTCTACGGGCTGGCTCCGGCACCGCCGGGGGACGAGCAGGTGCGGGCGAGGCATCGCGCTTGGGCAGAGAGCGAGGGCAGGGCGGCGCTTCACGCCCGGCTTGCGGGGGTCGATCCCGCGAGCGCGGCCCGCCTGGCGCCGAATGACTTGATGCGGGTGAGTCGAGCGCTGGAGGTTTTCGAGCTAACTGGGGTTCCGCTTAGCCAAGTTCACGCTGCCCACGGCTTTCGCACGCAGCGATTTGCGATCCGAATGCTGGGCGTTGCGCGCGAGCGCGCCGAGCTCGATGAACGGATCGCCGCGCGGGTGCAGGCCATGCTGAGCGCCGGTTGGGTCGCCGAAGTGCGAGACCTACTCGCCGGCGGCTTCGGTGGTGCTCGCGCTATGGCGTCGGTTGGCTATCGTCAGGTGAGCGAGGCGCTTACGACGATGGGTGGCGCGCCAAGCGAGCAGGCCTTGGCTGAGAGCATCGTGCGAGCCACCCGGGTGTTCGCGCGGCGACAGCGCACCTGGCTCCGCGAGCAGCCGATCGAATGGTTGCCTGCCGGAGTGGCGAAGCTTACGTGAAGGGCTCACTCGCCGCGTAGCGAAAGCGAGGCGTCCAGCAGATCCACGAAAGTGCTTGGCTGAAACGCGTTGCGCATGGAGACGAAGGTCGCCGCGCTGACTCCCGCGGGCGCGTGGCGCGCGACAAGCACTGGACCTGCGGCGTCGGCGGCTGCCGGGACGATCAGCTCCGGCATGGCGCCGGGCCGAGCTGAGGGCAACTGGCCGAGCGATTCGGGTGGGGGGAGGCTGTCTTCTTCGAGGCGGCGACGGTGCGCGGCGAGATCCTCGAGAGCCTCAGGTGGTGGCCGCAGGCTGTCGTCGTAGCTGCCGACGACGTCTCGGCCGGGCAGTGGCATCTCCAGCTCCTCGGTGGCGGCTGGCACGACTTCGTCGGCCACGGCTGGCTGCTCGACGAGCTCAAGGGTTGGGCCTCGGGCTTCTTCCAGGTCGACGGTTTGCCCGAGCTGTTCGGTCGTTGGCCCAGCAGCACGCGTGGGGATGACGAGCTCCTCCCCATGCATCGCATCTACCTGGGGGGCGAGCGGAGCGGCGATGCCGGCGGGCAGCTGAAAGGTGGCTTCCTGGGGCCCGGACTCGGGCGGCGGAGTATGGAGCGGCACCTCGCGCTCTGACTCGAGCTGCTCGGCCGCAGCCGCCAGCGCCTCATCCATGCTGGAGGCGACCCTGGCGCGCTGCGAGGAGGCCGGGGGCTCTGCGACTTCGTCGTCGAAATCGATGTCGACGTCGTCGTCTTTGCTGGAGGCGGAAGCCTCGGCGTCCTCGATTTCGACGAGATCCTCGTCCGAAAGCTCCTCGGTGCCCAGGACGATGCCCTCCGCCTCCGCGGCGATGGCGGCGACCGTGACTTCGACGGCAGGTTCACGCGAACCGACCGCCGCCACGCGGACCTCCGAGACTTCTGCATCGAGGCTGAGTCCGACCTCTGCTGGTGAGCCCAGGCTGCCGGCTGAGGGCGGCACGCTCTCCAGAGTCACGTCGATTTCGACCGGCACGGGCGACGGTTCCGGGGAACCGCCCAGCAGGTCGTCGATCGAGACGTCGAGATCCGCTTCTGAGGGAGCGGCGGCGCGCGCCACGACGGGTGGGGAGAGCGGGGTCTGGCTGATGACGGTGACGGTTGGGCCGACCGATCGAGGCTTCTGGGCGTTGAGAGTGACTCGCGCGAGCAGCGCCTGCAGGCGTCCGATTTGCGGTTTGGCGCTCACGCCACACCTACCTGGTTCTGGATGCGCGTGAGCGCGTCGCCCAAAGTGACGCCCGCGCCGATCCACTGCCGCACCTTGACGGCGCTCTGTTGGCTACTGATCAGGAAGCGCACGACTCGGTCGTCTCGCCCAAGCTTCGCGGCGTGGCAATCCCGTCCGAACGTCCTTTGCAGCGCGCCCTCGAGGACGGCGCCAAGCAGCTGATCAAGGTTCGGCCCGAACGGTCCGCCTTCGAAGGAGAGCACGAGTGCCCGGCCCCAACGCTCCAGGCCGAGGGAACCGAGCCCGGAGAGGGCCAGTTCTCCGCCCAGCTGCTCCAGCAGCTCTTCGAGCGAGGCGGCGTTCGCACTGTCGCCAAGCCGAGCCGCGACGCGGCGGCCGATCGAGGTGCCGAGACGGCGGCCGAAATCCACGATCGCCTCCTCCCCGGCGGCAAGGCAGAGATCCGAAAGCGCATCAGCGGCGACGAGCAGCTGCTCGCCCCCGCAATCCACGCGACCCCGGGCGAGGTCAAAGCTGACGGAACCTGAAGGATTGAAGCGGGTTGCCATGCGTCGGAGGCCTGGTTGAGGTGGCCCGTCAGTATAGGGCGGTCTCGCGCCAAGCTGTCAATTCTCGTGGGTTTTTCCGGTATGCTCGGGCCGATGCCGACGCTTTTCGCGGGCCACAGGCGGCCTTTCGGGTCTGCGCTGCTGGCGCTGCTGGCGTTTTGCTGCGGCTGGTCGGGCGAAGCCGCCGCGGCGCGGCCAAGGCGAGAGCCGCCGCTCTTGTTCGGGGGCGGGCCCAGGAAGGCAACCTTCAAGACCCCCCGTGATCCGGGTTTGCCGACCGGCGCCGCCGTTCCCGCTCCCCGGCACCGCCCCCTCGTGACAGCTGCTTTGTGCTCCTTTCGGCTGCCGGTCTGCGTGCACGCGACCGAAGGGGTTCAGGCGCTCGCGCTCGGTCCGGCGCTCCTGGTCTTCGAGCAGGCCTTTGAGCGCACCGTACTGGCCTTGGGTTTGCCGGCACCGCTGGCGGATGACGGCGCCGGAGGTAGCGACGCCCTCGACCTCTATCTTGGCGGCTCGGACTCAGAGCTCTCCGTAGAGCTGGAGCCGCTCCTGCTTGGCAAGCTCGACGCTGCTCCCAGCTTCTGCATTGCCGGGGACGCCGCTGGTTCTCTGCTCGAGCGGCAGGCGGCTCTCTGCGTTGGCGGCGCGCTGGCAACTCGTTTGGATCCGGGCGAGGCGCTGGAGCAGCGGCGCGCGCTGGCGCTCGAGCTGTGGTGGCTCACGGGGCTTCCCACGGCGCTCGACGTGCAGGCCATCGATGATGCGCAGCTTCACCCTGAAGCGGCGCTCACTGCCGTTGGAGCGCGCGCCAGGGGACCTGCGGCGGCGTTCTCGCTATTGCTCGAGTTGCTCGAAACGACCCGCAGCGCGGCTTCACCGGGCGTGCTAGCTGGCTCCTTGTTCTCGGCTGCCGCGAGTCGCACGCCGGCGGGCGCAGGGCATTTTGACAACGAGCCGGATGTGTTCGACGTGCTGCGCCACAGTCTTGACGAGGAACCGGCGAGAATGGCCGACCTCCTGGTGGACTTCTCGCTCCGGCGCGCGCTCGCCGGCGACCGCGATGACGGCACCCGCCTGCCCTCCTTGGCGTTCGCTGGGGCGTTCGCGCGACCCCACTTCGACTGGGTGATTCCGTTCTCTAGCCTGCCGCGGCGCGTGCTTTCGGGGCGGCCCATCGCTCCGACCGGTGCGGAGCTGATCTGGATCGAACTCGACGAGGCGCCCTTTGGTGCTGCGCTTGGATTTCGCGCGGAGTGGGAGGCGCCCGTGACCTTTCAATGGCGCCTCCTGCTCGTCGATCGCGAGGGGCGCGAGGTCCGCCGCATGGATGTGCCGTTTCAGGAGCGAGCGACGTCGGTTGACACGCGCGTGCTCAGGCTGGACGGCGCCAAGGCGCTCATCATCGCAGGCGTCAATCTCGGTGGCGTGGAACTGGCTCACCCATTCGACCCGGACGTGACACCCTTCGAACCCAGCGCCTGCACGGTCTATCTCGTGCGCCTGTAGGAGCTGCCGGGGAAGCGTCGCTTGCCGCGCACGAGCGCGAACGCCGCCAACGCCAACCACCAGGCCGCGCCGACTTGCGCGGGTGAGCCTACGAAGCCGCAGCCGCCTCGGGCCGAAGCCGAGCCCTCCGCAAGCCAGCGATCGACGCCGACAGGCACGCTGCGCTCCGCCAGGTTCTTCCCGTCGAAGCTGAGGCTGAGCACCAGGCGCTGTCCGCCGCTGTCCAGGGGGGCCACGGTCTGGAAGCCGTACAAGCCCGGCCCGATTCGGCTGAGCGGGCGCGTCAGGCGGCCGCCGTGGACCTTGAGGCTGAGCCGCCGTTCGTCGAACCCATCGGCGACGCGATCGTCATCGTCCCGTAGCTCAACCAGGCCGTGGAGCGGCCAGCTCGGATCGGGATGGATGAAGGGGGCCGCAAGCACGATGCGACTGGCCCGGCCGGGCGCGCGATCGATCGGGGTGTCTTCGGCGATCAGCGCGGCCAAGGTACCGTTCAGGTCGAGCACGCCCGCGCCGGCTTGCTGCTCGGAGCGGACCGTACCGCTGGGGCGACGTGCCCCAGCCTGTAGGAGCGTGCGGATCTGCTGCTGGGTCAGCTCTGGGCGGTGTTGTAGCAGGAGCGCCACTGCGCCGGAAACCAGCGGTGCCGACATCGAGGTCCCGCTGCTGACCGCGTGACTGTCGTCGGTGACGTAGCATTCGTAGTCCAGATCGCGACACCGGCCTTGGTTGGCAAAAATGCCCGCGCTATCGTTAGAGCGCGGATCGGCGGCGCTCGACATGGCGCCGATCACGTGCATGCCAGGCGCGACCAGATCCGGCTTCATGACGCCCAGCGCGTTGGGACCAGCCGCGCTGAACAAGGCGCAGCCGTCCACTTCGGCGAGCGCCTCCGAGTCCGCTTCGCCTACCCAAAACTGCTGACCGCGAAAGTCGCGCCAGCGGTTGCGGTTAACGGTTGCCCCAACCGCGATCAAGTCCGGATGTGAGGCGGGGATGTTGATGGTCCCCTCCCTCTCGCCGCGCGGAAACAGGACGCCGGGGCTTGTCTCGGGCGCCGCGCCGCCGGTCGCCTGCACCCACAGGCTAGCGGTGCCGTGGCCGGTGAGCCTGAGCGTGAAGACGCGGCCAGGCTCGAAGTCCCCATCGATGGCGACGACGGCGTTATTGGGTCCGACACTGAGCCCCGCGTCTTTGGCGGTAGGCCCGTTGAACACGCTGCCTTCGTAGTTCGAAGCCTTGAAGGTGTTTGAAACCCCCGGGGAAATGGCTGGGATCCACGGCTCACCCCCACTGTCCACGGCGATCGAAATCTCGTCCCCTGGCCGGAAGCCGAGCCACACGAAGGCGGCGCCTCCCCGGCTGCCACCCAGCTCTTCGCTTGGGGTAAGCAGTGGGATCTTGACCTCGCTTGCCCGAGGAACATGCACCTCGGTGTGAATGCCAAGTGGCTCCGGTTCGCCCGACCCAGTTTCAGCGTACAGCCCCCCGCTGTTGCCGGCTGCGACGATGAGCGCGCGGCCCGGCTGACCCGGCGCGACGAAACTCGCGAGCGCCTGCTCCAGCGGCGAAGTGCCGTCGTGTGTGCCGAAGTCGCTGCCCAGGCTCAGATTGACGACCGCGGGCAGTTCCAGCCTCTCCGCTTGCTCGAAGATGAAGCGTGCTGCTTGGACGATGTCGGCGTCGTAGATGGCGCCGTCTCCCGCACGGCTCACGCGCGCGCCGATCAGCGTCGCTTCGGGAGCTATGCCAACGTAGCGCGCCGTTCGTCCGGACAATCCGTTGCCCGCGGCGAGCGACGCCACGTGGGTGCCGTGACCGAGGGTGTCCTTGGGCTCATCCCCCACGACGCCATTGTTCAGTAGCTCGTCGAGATCCTCCGCGCTGAAAACGGCGCACTCTGTCTCCTCCGAGCAGCCATATTCGGCTTCGAGAGCTGGCTGCCTGTCGGCCGGCGGTCGCGAGAAGTCGATCAAGTAGCGGACGCGCGTCTTGCCCTCGGCGTCTCGCAGATCCGCATGACCAACGTCGATGCCGGTGTCAATAATGCCGATTACGACGCCCTTGCCGGTCATGCCAGTGGCCTCGCGGAAGGTCGTTCCCCCGATCCAATCATCGGCGTCGTCCAAGAGCGGATAGCGCGGTGGGGCCCAGAACAGTTTTACCTGGGGGTTGTCGTGCGCGAAACTCGCGACCTCCGAGCGGTTCAGCGAGAGCGGCCGGAATCGCCCGCCTACGAGCAAATCCGCGAGCCCCGAGCCCGCTTCGTACTCCGCCAGTACCGATACCCGTTGGTTGCGGTCGACCAACGCGCGCGGCACTCCGGGTGTCCCGCTCCGCTCGAGTCCTCTCAGCGCCGCCCCGAGCTCCAGTTGGCCTGCGGCGGTGAGTGCGCCCAGCAGCGTTGCGAGGCCGGCGGCAGCGCCCGCGAAGGTCGCGCAAGTTGGCATGGGAAAGGGGCGATGACCCATACGGCTCACATCGGCGGGATCAAATGCTTCTTCGTGGGTCGGGCTTCGACCCTGTCCGCGTAGAGCTCGAAGCGCCGTGACAGTTCGCTACGTAGCCCCGCGAACGCCACAACCTCGTCGACCACGAGCTCGCTGGCTAGCTTGGTCAAGTTCACGTCTTCTCGATATTCACCGCGCAGTTTCTCGATGAAGGCGTCGCGCTCTGGGCCGGCCGCTACCTCTTGGATCTTGTTGTAGTAGACGGCGTTGACCGCGGCCTGAGCCCCCATCACCGCGATGGACGCGGTGGGCAGCGCCAGGCACGCATCCGGCTCAAAGGCGGGCCCGCACATGGCGTAGAGCCCCGCGCCGTATGCCTTGCGAACGATCACCGATATTTTTGGAACCGTGGCCTCGCTGACCGCCGCGATCATCTTCGCGCCAGCTCGGATGATGCCCTGTCGCTCCACCTTGGTGCCAATCATGAAACCTGGCACGTCCGCCAGGTAGAGCAAGGGAACGTTGAAGGCGTCGCACAGCCAAATGAAGCGCGCGGCCTTGTCCGCACTGTCAACGAACAGCACCCCGCCCAGGTGCTTTGGTTGATTGGCGACGACGCCGACCACTCGGCCATCGATGCGCGCGAGCCCGGTGATGAGCTCGCGGGCGAATCGCGGCTTGAGCTCCAGAAAGCTTTGGTCGTCGACCACGGCGGCGATCACCTCTTTCATGTCGAACGCCTTGTTCTCGTCGGCAATGACGACTTCGGCGATGGGCCGAGCGCTCGCCGCTACCGGCCTTGCCGGCGCCTGGGGCGGTTTGGCGCCGCAGTTTTGCGGCAGATAGGCCAGGTAGCGCTGGGCGAACGCGATCGCCTCGGTCTCCGTCTTTACGAGCAAGTCGCCGCAGCCCGAGACCTCGGTGTGCATCTTGGCGCCGCCCATTTCCTCGAGCGACACCTTTTCGCCTATGACCATCTCGGCCATGCGTGGCGACCCGAGGTACATGCTGGCGTTGTTTTCGACCATCACGACGACGTCGCAGAACGCTGGGATGTAGGCGCCGCCGGCCGCCGACGGCCCGAACAGCAAGCAGAGCTGAGGCACGCGACCGCTCAGCGCGACCTGATTCTTGAAGATGCGTCCAGCTCCGCGCCGCCCCGGAAACATCTCGACTTGGTCGGTGATGCGCGCGCCCGCCGAGTCCACCAAGTAGAGGAGCGGACAACCGAGCCGCTCGGCGGTTTCCTGGACCCGCAGAATCTTTTCGACGGTGCGCGCGCCCCAGGAGCCCGCCTTGACCGTGGAGTCGTTGGCCATGATCGCCACCACACGCCCGGCGACGCGCCCCAGGCCCGTGACGACGCCGTCCGCGGGCAGATCGCTCGCCAGCGCGTTGGCCAGGCTAGCGTCCTCGACGAAGCTGTCCGGATCTGTCAGCTGGGCGATGCGCTCGCGCACGAACAGCTTGCCCTGTTCGGCGTTCTTCTGATGGTACTTGGCGGCACCGCCGGAGTGGGCGCGCTTCTTCGCTGCCCGAAGCTCGGAATCGTCCATTACCTCTGAGGGTAGCCTGCCCGCTAGCCTTCGGCGATCAGCTTTCGCACCAGGGCTTCGATCTCGCGCAGGCGTGGCGTGCTGAAGCCGACCAGCACGTCGCGGACCTTGCCCTGTTTGTCGATTACGAACAGTGTCGGCAGCGCGTAGGCTCGGTAGGCGCGTTGCATGTTGCCACTACCGTCGCTCGCGAGCGGATAGCCCATGCGCAGTTCCCCCGCCGTGCGGCTGGCCAGCGCGACAGGGTCCGTGGTGACGCCCAGCACCGTGACCCCCTGCCCGCCGTAGCGATCGTGCCACCCGCTGAGCGTCGGCGCGAGTACGTGGCAGATCTGGCACCAGCTCGCCCAGAACTCTAGTACCACCACGCGGCCCCGCAGTGCGGGCAGGCTGGGAGTGATGCTGCCCTGCACGCTATCGAGCGCACCAAAATCGGGGGCGCTCGCGCCGACGTACTGCTTTCGCATCACCTCGTCTTCGTTCGGCACGGGCCGAAGCTCGACACCGAAAAGGCGCAGGGCGTCGCCGCGCAGCACGCCCAGGCTCACGCGAGTGCCCGCGCGGGTCGCCATGATGCGTTCGCGAAGCGCGTGCGGGCGCTCCACGTTCTCACCGTCAACGCTGAGCACGATATCGCCGGCAGCCACGCCGGCTTCCGCTGCGGGCGAGCCACGCATCACCGAGCGGATCAAGACGCCGGCTTGACCGTCCTCACGTCGCGCCAGTTCCACACCAAGCCAGCCGGGGCCTCCGCTCGCGGGCAATGCAGGCGTGGGAGCGGGCTTCACCTCGGCGGCCGGCGCGACTGCCGACGAGCCTGCTGTCGCGAGCGGCGCGGGGGCCGTGGGCTTGACCTGGGCGGGTGCGCCGCCCTTGCCCGTGGCAGCGCACCCTCCAAGCCACAGGCAATTCAGCAGCACGCGCTCTGGGCGCCAGCCTGGCCTACCAACCCAAGGGAACCTCACCCCGCGCGTGGTACCATGCGTGCTCCATGCGCGCAGCTTGGCCCCCGTTTGCTCGGTCGATGCTCGCGTTCGTGGTCGTCATTGTGGCTTGCAGTGCCGGCTACACGGGCCCGCTGCCGGGCGTCTCGACCGCGCAGCCCGGCCCCGTCGTCGTCACGCAGGCAAGGCCCAAGCCCCCGCTCATCCCATGGCCGGACTTCGCCGATGCCAAACTTTGGCCGGAGGCCGCCCCGCCGATGCCCGCACTGGGTCACCGCCGCGATGGCACGCTGATTCGCGTGCGCATCCAGCCTGAGAGCCTCGGCGCCTACCGAAATCTCGCCCGTGAAAGCCCCATGCCCGAGGGCGCGCGCATCATCGCGCTGCTCGAAGCCGCGAGCGGTCCCCTTCAAGCGGCCTACGTCCTCGAGAAACGCGGCGGCAAGTGGCTTCCCACAGAACTCGACGCCACGGGCAACGTCGTGGCCAGCGGCGACGCGGCTTGCCTGCGGTGCCACGTTCAGGCCCCCACCGATCACCTTTTCGGGGTCACGCAGCGAGCGCCCAGCGCCAAAACTCCATAAGCGTGCGGGAATCTAGCCCGAGAGCACGGCGTTGAACCCAAGCCACCCCGACCACGCCGCGTCCAACGGCGCAGCAGTCGCGCCCCAGCAGACCCCACAAAGAGCGAAGACCCGGCGAGAAAGCTCGTCGGGTCTTGCGGCAAACAACGCTAAGTTAGGAAAAGAAGCTTCTAAGGAAGCACGAAAAGCGAAGATAAAAGTAAGCAAGCCCCGCCCGGAGGCGGCATGAATCCCGAAGCAAAGCGACCCAGGGGTACAGCCCGAGGTCGCGCCCTCTAAAGCAGCCTCCGTGCCAAGATCCCGCTGATCTGGAACTGCAATATATTCAGCTAGTTGCCAGCGCTGGCGCCATCTACGCGGATCGCAGAGCGGTTCGCCCCTGGCTGGGCTGTCACGGACCCCCCGCTACCCTGAAAAGATTTCAGGCCTGTTTCCCGGGCGCTCTGGGGGCGTCGCTCGCAGGTCCGTCGTCGGGCCGGGGACTCGCGAGCGCGCGGACCGTTGTGGCGCGCCTTTTCCCCTCACCCCTGACCTCGGCGTGCTATCAACCGCGTCCTTCAAACGCACCCGTAGCTCAGCTGGATAGAGCATCGGACTACGAATCCGAGGGTCGGAGGTTCGAATCCTCCCGGGTGCGCTAAAAACACGCTTGGTTGGGGAGCCGGGCGCAGAGCAAAGGGCACGGACGGTGCCTTATGGAAGCAGCGTCTGTTCGAATCCTCCCGGGTACGCCAGTCAACAGAACCACGCATGGCTCTTCTCACTTCGTAGTGGGTGCGAAGAGATTTCTGTTTAGGCGCAGGAGTTTAGGAGCCGGAGCCGATAGTTTCGGAAGCTCTTATACCCGTAAGC
>JANNWK010000149.1:0-7329 GCA_031408355.1 Myxococcales bacterium | reverse complement strand
CGTGGAGATGGGATGGGGTGGCTCGCGATTTGACAGGTTTTCGGCGCGACCGGCAGGGATTGAAGAGTGGCTGCCCCCTTCAAAGCGAGATCACGCAAAATGGGGCCTCAAAGGACGCGCTCAAAGGCGCAATTCAAGGAGACAGCTATGCAGCATGTTGCAATCGACCTGGGTGGAAGGGAGTCGCAAATTTGTGTTCGAGGGTCAGACGGCCAAGTGCTCCAAGAGCGCAGGGTTGCGACCAGCCACCTGCGGACTTTTCTGAAACGGCAGCCAGCCAGTCGCGTGATTCTGGAGACGTGCGCGGAGGCATTTGCCGTGGCGGACGTGGCGCTGAGCTTGGAGCACGAGGTTCGAGTGGTGCCCGCAAGGCTGGTCAAAAGCCTTGGCGTCGGCGCTCGAAGAATCAAGACGGATCGACGGGACGCTCAAGTGCTCAGCGAGGTTTCCTGCCGCATCGATCTCCCGTCGGTGCACGTGCCGACGCAGATCGCAAGGCAGCGACGCAGCATGTGCGGCATGCGCGAAGAACTCGTTTCCACTCGCACTTCACTGATCAACTGCGTGCGAGGCTGGGCGCGGACGCAGCTCTTGAAAGTGCGCTCGGGCGATACGCGGACTTTCAGCCAGCGGGTGCGGGAAGCGGCTTTGCAGCATCCCGACGGTCTTCCGAGCTGCGTCGAGAGACTGCTGACAATGATCGCTTCGCTCACCGAGCAATTGGCCGCTGCAGACGAAGAGCTTCAGCAGCTAACAGAGCAAGACCCGCTTTGCCAACGGCTGATGTCGGTGCCTGGAGTCGGCCCCGTAACGAGCATGCGTTTCATTGCAGCCATCGACGACGTGGTGCGTTTTCCCAGCGCTCATGCTGTGCAGAGCTATCTCGGGCTAACGCCGGGCGAGAATTCCAGCTCCGAGCGCAAGCAGCGAACCGGCATCACCAAAGCCGGTCCGGCAGCAGTACGCCGCACGCTGACCCAAGCTGCTTGGAACTTGCGCCGAACCCGTCCTGCCGACCCGATCAGCCTGTGGGCGACGCAGATCGAGAAACGTCGCGGAAAATTCGTCGCGACGATTGCCGTGGCGCGCAAGCTCGCGGGCGTGCTGTACGCGCTCTGGCGCGACGGCTCGCGCTACGAACCACAGCACTCGTCGCGCCGCTCCAGTGCGTAGCGGCGACACAGAACACTCTTCCGGTCTATAAGATCGGTCAGAGGAAGCCAAACAACGGCTGTCCAAAGGCGGTGAACGCGTCTTGCTCACTCCGGGCGCCCGGTTTCGACCGGCTCCGACCCTGTCGTGGCGATTGCGTCCCGCCTACGGACGTCCACCTATGCGCCACGAGCGCGAATACTCGATTTCGACAGCCCGTTGCTTGCTTCGTCGATCATCACTGGCCGGAGCTACGAACCATCAAAATGCCTCGGGGGCGAGGCCGACCTCCATCCTTGACTGTCAGGCCACCCCATACTTGAGCAAGCAAGCCGCCAGCATGGCTCACGCTGGCCTGGTGGCAGCGGCGGCGCGCAAGCACGTCGCCGCCCCCAGACGACCCCTCCCACGGCCGCCGGAGCGGAGCGACGCCGGACGTCGGGGAGGGGCGGCGCGCGCAGGCGAAGCCGAGCACGCCGGGGGTGGGCAATCAAAGTCGGTCCCTTTGCGAAATTGCGCTACCCCTGAGCCCACCCAACGGATCGACCCGAACCCAGCGCCTATTCTCGGCTTCTAGCTGTCGACCCGGCCCGACTATTGATCAAGGGTGCAGCTGAGCGCAGCTGAGCGATGGTTGCCGAGCCTATTGAAACCAACGAGCGAGGAGGAAGTAGCGAGGCGTCGGGGCCCTTGGAGATCACCACGGCGTCGTAGTCCTCGCACTTGATGAGCCAGGGCTGCCCTCAAGCATGCGCCTCGAGCCCGTCTCATCGACGTCGAGCTGGAGCTCGCGGAAGATGGTTGCCCGATGGCCCTTGCGCGCCCTGTTGGATTCGACGCCATTCGGCGTCGGTCAGAGGGTGTCGGTGCATTGCCAGCTTTGATCATGCCCGCTAGCGATCCGCAACGCCCGTCGCTAACTGATCGAAATGATCCAGCTTCTGTCCCGGCAGAACTAGGGACACCCCTTAGCTATAGCTAGCGCAGCACCTTGAGAAAGGCCGCCCCGTACTTGTGCAATTTCGCCGGCCCCACGCCGGTGATCTGCAGGAGCTCCTCCTCGTTTTGGGGTTTGCGTGCTGCCATTTCGAGCAGGGTGGCGTCGTTGAAGATCAGATAGGCCGGGACGCCGTTCTCTCGGGCCAGGTGAAGTCGCAGTGACTTGAGCAGCGTGAGCACTTCGCCGTCGATGGATGCGCCAACGCCCAGCGCCTGGGCGGAGGGGGCGCGCGGGACGTCGCCGCCTTGGCGTCGCCGTTTGCGCAGCTTTTCGGGCAGGGCGACCCGCCCGCCGCATACGTCGCAGCTTTCGCGACACGCCTCCAAGGATTCGCCGAAATACTCTGCCAAGAGCTGATGGCGGCAGCGCGACGCCTCGGCGAACCGGAACATTTCGCGCGCTTGGGTGCGTAGCCTGTCGGCAGCGTCATCGTCCTCGGTACCGTCGGCGAAGCGATCGTAGGCGATCACTTCCGCCCAGGAGTAGAACAGGATGCAGTCGCTGGGCGCGCCATCGCGACCCGCCCTGCCGATCTCCTGATAGTAGCCCTCTACGGATTTGGGCAAATCGCGGTGGATCACGTAGCGGACGTTGGACTTGTCGATGCCCATCCCGAACGCGACGGTCGCGACCACCACCTCGACGTCGTCATTGCGGAAGGCGTCCTGCGCCCGGGAGCGTTGCTCTGGGGACAGCCCCGCGTGGTAACAGGCAGCCCTGCAGCCCTGCGCCTGCAGGTACGCTGTCGTTTCCTCGCTGGCCTTGCGGGACAGGCAATAGACAATCCCACTCTCGCCGGGGCGGGCCTGGACCAAGCTGGCTATCGCCTCGCGGGTGGTACGCCCCAACGTTTCGCCCTTGGTGAAGCTTGAGAGCTTGAGGTTCTTCCGAAAGAACGAGCCTCGAAACAGCTTGGGTCCGCGCATGCCGAGTTGCTGCACGATGTCGCGCGTCACCTGGGGTGTGGCCGTGGCGGTCAGGGCGAGCATTGGCACGTTGCCGAAGCGACGCTTCAGGCTCGAGAGGTTGCGATACGCCGGCCGAAAGTCGTGACCCCACTCGCTAATGCAGTGGGCTTCATCGATCGCGATGAGAGACGGGCGCACCTCGCTCAAGAGCCTCCCGACCGACGCCTCGAGCCCTTCGGGCGCCACGTACACCAGGCGATACTTGCCCGCCGCGACGGCCGCCAGCCGATCGCGCCGCTCGTCGAACGACAACGTCGAGTTCAGAAATGTAGCAGGGACACCCAGTTCGTGGAGCGCGTCGACCTGATCCTTCATCAGCGCGATGAGCGGCGACACGACGAGCGCGAACTGGCCTAGCGCTATCGCCGGAACTTGATAGGTGATGCTCTTGCCCGAGCCGGTCGGCATGACCCCCACGCAGTCCTGTCCGGCCAGCACGGCGTCGATGATTTCGCGCTGCCCGGGTCGAAAGCGATCGTAGCCGAACACCTCTTTCAGCACGACTTCGGGCGGCTGCGCCGCTGGCCGTTCGGAGTCAGCGGCGCTCGCGCCCGCCCCGGAGCCGAACGCTCCCGCTATTTCCCTGAGCATGCCCAGCACATCGGCGGAGAACACGCTCGGGTTGCGTCGATAGAGTTGGCGCAGCTCCGAAAGTCGCCGAGTGACCTGAAGCCGCCGCTCTGGATCGGTGGCCTCCACCTGGCAAGCCTCGCTATGAAGGTCACTGACCTCGGCCCTGATGACACCGGGATCGGAGCTCAACCTGGCCCGTTTCGCATCACGAGCCGCGCTGAGCCAGCGCGTCGATCTTGGCGGCGCAGATGAAGTCGCTTTCGCTCAAGCCCCCGATGGCGTGGGTGGAGTAGGTCACGGCGCAACGATTGTAGCTCACGACCAAATCGGGGTGATGGTCCTCGGTGTGCGCGACGTAGGCGAGCGCGTTGACGAAGGCCATGGTCTCGTAGAAGTTGCTGAACTCATAGACCTTCGAGATGCTGCCTACGAGCAAGTCCGCCTTGTAGCCGGGCAACTCAGCGAGCAGCCTTGCTACCTCGTCCGGCGCCACGCGCGGCGTGGCCTGGGTGCAGGGGACGCAGCTTTTCTTGAGCAACTCATTCATGTGCCGCTACCTTCCTCGGGACTGGGCTCGGCTGCGCCGGGCAGCAGCGGAGCCGGAGGCGCGCCCGGCTCACGCAGCAGCAGGCGCTCCTCGTTGAGTGCCGCCGCAACCGGGGCTAGCCTCGGATTTTCGCGGATCGCTCCGAGCAAGCTGGCCATCGCCGTCAGGTAGCGCTCGCGATCGAGCTCGCCGCGGACCAGCTGCAGGCGCAGGAACACGCCCGCCGTCTGCGCCACGTCGCACAGGCAGTAGTCGCGAACCTCTTGGAGCTTCCCTGCGTGCACCATGGGCCCCACATCCTTGCCGTCGATGCCGACTTTGCCAGGCATGCCGCAGAGCTTGGCGATCACGTCGAGCTTCGCGGCTTTGGTCGCACCGAAGTCGGCGATGTAGTCCATCAGGTCGAGGTGCCCCTCGGGCGAGAAGCGATACCGCACGTCGCGGGAATTGTAATAGTGACGGAATGGGATCCCGTAGCGTAGGCAGCGGGTTGCGATCACGGGCAGGTCGAAGCCTCGCCCGTTGAACGTTACCAGGCACGGCCTGCGGTCCTCCAGCAGCCGCGCGAAGTCCTGCACGACGCCGGCCTCGTCCTTGTCCTCTGCCAGGACGGCGATCCGTTTGACCTGATAGGTCGGATCGAAGAGGAGTAGTCCGATCGCCACGATCTTGTGGTGGGGCGGGGCCGGGATGCGTTCGGCCTCGCTGGCTTGCGCGATGGGCAGCTCGGGGTCGAGTACGGTCTCGATGTCCAGGACCAGGAAAGACGACGCCATCCAGGCCCAGCATCGGTGCCATGGAAGGCCGGGGTCAACAGGGCGGGCGCCTGACGAACCGGCCAAGCGCCCGTAACTCCAAGTGAAGCCGGTAATTTCCGTAAGGTTTTCGCCGACTTGACACCTGGTCCAGGCCGTGGCTTGCTCGCTGCAAGCGCCAGTGCTTTGCCCCGAGCTGGGGCCAATGTGGCCACCCCGGGGTGGGCGGCCCGAAGGCTCCCTCGAGAGTAAGGCCAGGTCGGCGCGAAAGATTTCTTTCTCGCGTGAAGAACGCCCTGTCCGAGGGACATGCCCAAAAATACGCTGGTCATCAATTGCGATATTCGTGAAACACGTGTGGCCCTGATAGAGGGCGGGGTCATTGCCGAGCTCCAGATCGAGCGGGCCGCAGCGCGCGGCACCGTCGGCAACATCGTGCTCGGGCGGGTCACCCGCGTGCTTCCTGGCATGCAGGCGGCGTTCATCGATGTGGGTCAGGAGCGCGCGGCCTTTCTTCACGTCGAAGACCTCATTCGCCCGGACGACTTTGAAGCCTACCTTTCGGGCTCTCATCGACACGAAGGTGGCGACAGCTTCAAGGGGGATGGCGGACGCAGATTCGGGCAAGCCAAGCCCGCTGAGGCCGACGGCGACGCGGACGACGACGAGGACGAGGACGACGAGCCTCTCGTCGGTGCTGGCGCGGCGGCTGGTGATGAGTCGCCCTCTCAGGTCGGGGCCGCGGAGTCGAGCGACGACGACGGGGACGAAGGGCCGGCGAGCTCGGACGAGGACCCGGCTGCCGACGAGCCTGGCGATCCCGCCGCTGATGAAGCGGACGACGAGGACGCCGAGGGTGAGGCGGAAGAGGAAGAAGAAGAGGAGGAGGAGGCTGACGACGAGGGAGAGCAGAGTCCCGCCGAAGAGAACGTCGCCAGAGCGGACGGCGCCGACCCCGCAACTCCCGGTGACGGGGACGTGCGAAAGCGCCGGCGTCGGCGACGCAAGCGCGCCGGCGAGGGGTCTGAAGCTGGCGCTCGCGTTGTGGCCGTCAAGGCTGCGCCGCAGTCGGCAACGAGCACGGGCGAAAGGCCTCGCACCGCCGAAAGGCCTCCTGTTGGCGAAAGGCCCCGCACGGCGGAAAGGCCCCGCACGGCGGAAAGGCCCCGCGACGGCGAAAGGCCCCGCACGGCGGAAAGGCCCCGCACGGCGGAAAGGCCCCGCACGGCGGAAAGGCCCCGCGACGGCTCGTCACGCCGTGATCAGAATCGCCGCGACCAGAATCGTCGGGGTAGCGGTGGTGGTGGTGGTGGTGGTGGTGGTGGTGGTGGTACCAAACAGGCGTCGCGCTTGGCTCGCTCCGTGCCGATCACGGAGGTCGTGAAGGAGGGTGACGAGGTCATCGTTCAGATCTCCAAGGAGCCGATCGGCACCAAAGGTGCGCGCGTGACCAGTCACGTTTCGCTTCCGGGCCGCTATGCCGTGTATCTGCCGACCGTGGATCACGTGGGGGTGTCCAAGCGCATCGGATCGCTTCGCGAGCGCACGCGGCTCCGCGAGGTCGTGGATGCAATGCGCCCGCCCAAGGGCGGACTCATCGTGCGCACGGTGGCGGAGGGCTTGACCAAAAAATCACTGAAGGCCGACATCGGCTACTTGGTGAAGGTTTGGGAAGAGGTTTCGCGAAAGAAGGACGAGGGCGCGAAGGCTCCGACGATGCTCTACGCGGAGCTTGACCTCGTGCTGAAGACCGCGCGCGATCTATTCACTGACGAGATCGAGAATATCGTCATCGACGACAAGGAGCAGTACTCAAGGCTCGTGCGCTTCGTCGAGATGTTCATGCCGGAGCGCGTGAAGGACATCGAGCTGTACGCCGGGGACGAGCCGATCTTCGATGCCTACGGCATCGAGGACGAAATTGCGCGCGCGCTCAGTCGCAAGGTCCCGCTACCCAGCGGGGGTCATCTGATCATCGATCAGGCCGAAGCGCTTACGGCGATCGACGTCAACACCGGTCGTTATGTCGGCAAGGGCAGCCAGAACCTCGAAGAGACGGCGCTCAAGACCAACCTCGAAGCGGTTGAAGAAATCGCCTATCAGCTGCGCTTCCGCAACATTGGCGGCCTGGTCATCCTCGACTTGATCGATATGGACATGGGTCAGAACCGAGAGAAGGTCTGGCGCCAGCTGGAGCAAGTTTTGGCCAAGGACAAGGCCAAGACCACGATCAATCGCATCAGTGAGCTTGGGCTCATCGAAATGACCCGCAAGCGCACGCGCGAGAGCCTTACGCGCACGATGCACGAGACGTGCTTCTATTGCGATGGCACC
>JANNWK010000148.1:0-3707 GCA_031408355.1 Myxococcales bacterium | reverse complement strand
CGGTGGCGATACCGTCGGAAACTGGCCCCATCAGGCTGGCGATTGGCACCCTTAGTAAAATCATCGGCGGAACACCCGGATACATAGGCGCCCGCTTGCGTTAACCCTAAGATCTGAGAGTAGGTTCCCCCCGTCAAATTGAGCTTCGCGTGCGTTGGGTATTGGGTCCCGTTGGGGTTAAGCCAGAAGGTCGCCAAATTAGTGCTTTGGCACCTCAAAGTCGTAATTGAAGTGTTCCCCCACCAGGGCTTCTGCTGCTGCACGTCGCAAGCAGCAGCCAAGGCGTCGGCGGCCGTGGTTAGTCCGACGATCGCTAGCAGCGCTGCACTCATTTTGTGAATCACGTTCATTACCATTCTCCGCTATTGTTTGTTGTTTCTCCACGGCCACCCTCCAGGGTAACCAGGACCTGATTTGCCCAGGCTCGTGGTCTAGAGACCTTCCGAGTCGGGGCTATTGTCTGCTCGACATGAAGGGTTGTTGCGGCACCCCGGTTCATTCGCGTTGGACTCCGTCATCGCTGATGTCTGGCGGCAGCAACGTGACGCTCACCGGATGATCGGTTTCGGTAACTATCATCGGCTTGGGCCTGCCCCATGGAGACTCGACAAATACGCGGTAGGTCCCGGCGACTAGGTTTGCGAACTCAAAGGCGCCGCTTGCATCTGTTAGCACCGGGTTTGTCCTGTTCATCGGGGCGCTCAGCGGCGAAAGGGCAACCCACGCGTCGGGCACGGGTTGCCCCTGACTATCGACAACGCTGCCCTTAACGGCGTGGTGCGACTCGATAGCGATCGTCTGCTTGACCAGTTCATTGGCGTGCTGCAAGAGCACGCGCCCGACCGGGGTGCCGTTTGGTGACCCGAGCACCACGTCGTGTCGGCCGAGGGCTACGGAATCGAACCTGTAGGTGCCACCGAAGTTGATGCCATGCATGAAGGTGCCTTGGGCTGAACGAAGGAACAACGAAATGAGCTTCGGTTCGCCAGCTCCTTGCTGAGGCGTGAGCTCGACGCTGCCGCGGGCTTCCAGCAGGTACAGCTCGACGCCGACTACGTCATCCGCCCCGACATGAATCTGTACCTTTTCGGTAATAGGCTTACCGTTGGCCGCGGCGAAGCAGCTGTAGGTTCCAGCGCCCACACTGCAACTGAATGCCCCCTCGTGACTGGTAAAGCAGCTCACGGACGCGCCCGTGTCGCTCGCTAGCGTGACGTCGATAGCCCCGGAGACCGGCTTACCCTCATAGGTGACGCGTCCTTGAACGGCCGTCAACGCGGCGGCTTCGGCGACTTCTTCAGTTCGGCCTTTCGCGTTGACGTTGACGGTTTGGCTAGTCGGTTCAGCGTCATCGCAGGAGATGGTGGCGCTATAGTCACCAGCGATGACTCCAGTGAAGACGGCTTGGCCGTCCTTGTCGATCGGTACGGGGTTCAGGGCCGTGCCATCGAGGGTCGCGAAGCCGGACGCGCATTTTTCACCGTTACTCATCTTTGCTCGGATGACGAGCGAACCTGCACGCTGAGCGAGGAGCTCTGTCTTCGCCTCACTGGCAGCGTCGACGGGTACAGTCGTTGGCGGTATCGCCCAAGTGCTCGACTGCAAGGTCAGCAAGTAGCTGCCAGCGGTCAAGCCTTGGATGCGAAAGCTTCCTTCGAGATCGGTCGTGGCGTTTCCCTGACTGGAGACTACGGTGCCGATACGTTGCGCCTGAACTGAGAGCCCAACGATGGGTGCGCTGGATTCCTCATCCAGCAGACGGCCCACAATGACTGAGGCTGGCGTCAGCGCGATTTCAATTGTCCGTTCGGATTGCTCGCTGAGCTGAAGCTGCGCGCTAATGCGAGAATAGCCACTGGCTTCGGCGGTCAAGCGCACGGGCCCTGGCGGCAGCGACATCTGAAAGCGTCCGAGCTCATCCGTGAGAGTGGCGGCAAGCCACGCGTTTGCGGGCTCTTCTGCCGTGCCTGGCGCTCGGCTTTCGCCGACTCCATCTGTTTGGGCGCGAACGGTAGCGCCAGCGATTGTTCCGCCGTTGGAGTCAAGTACCCGTCCCCGCAGGTTGGCCCGCGCCCGCTGCAGAGTCACCGTGATCGAATCAATACCGGCGAGCTGCCTAGAAGACACGCTAGTGACCTCGTCCAAGAAGCCTATCGCGCTCGTGCTCAGTGCAGCGTTGCTTGGGGAAGCCTCTGCGCTGAGTTCAAAGCGGCCGCTTTCCGTGAGTTTCGCACACGTCATCAAGTCACTTGCTCGGTCGCTTGGTCGCAGGCACACGACACCATTCGTTACGGCTTCGCGCTCGGGCCCTACCACTGAGCCGCTGAGCGTCACCCGCGACAGCTCTGGGGTCTCTGCGCGCATTCCTGCGTTTGCGCGTGGTTGAAGCTGAGTCCGAGGCGTTCGCGCAGCGCTGGGATTTTCGTTGGGCGCGCCCCCCGCCGCTTCTGAACTGGGCGCGGCATCGCTCGCGAGTGTCCAATAGCCGACGCCGCTAACGACCAAGAGCGTAGCCATTAGCCACATCCAAACGCTACGCGAGGTCATTCGCTTCCCTTGCCTGGGCGGTAGACGGCAAGGGCGCGGTGAATCGCGGACCAATACTGCCTGTAACCTGCTAAGCCGAGCGTGCGGCGCAGCTTGGCAAGCGCGGCGTCAAGCGCTTCCCGGCGAGCCTCTTGCGACTGTGCGTCGGTTAGGTGCGCGGAAAGCTTGTCCAGAATAGCGTGATAGACCTTGCGGTCTGCCGCCAGCAGTTGTTCCTGGGCACTCAGACCCCCTTCACGCATCACCTGGTCCACCCATTGCTTGATGAACTCCGGATTGAGCCGCTCAGCCGACATGTGGAGATCGGGTGCTGTGGGAAGCTCGAGTCGGGTGAGTGGTCCCGGCGGCAGGTCTACTTCGCTCGGATCCAGTCGTTTCAGCAACGCAACTCGACCTTGAAATTCGATCGGCTCTGGCGTGATTTGTCCGATCGTTAGCTTGTCGAGCGCTTCTGACACTCCCAGTGTCCCCCTCCCGAACGACCACTGCTCAATGCTGGTGCCGCAGCAGTGTTCGCGCTGAAGTTCCGCGAAGCGAGCTGGGTCCGCTCGGAGCTGTCGCCCTACATCACTCAGCTGCGCGAACGCGTTCTCTCGGGAGCTCGGGTCACCTGCAACGGCTTCCGGGTTGAAGCGCTTGAAAATTGAGTCCATGGCGTACCGCGGGCGCTCCCGCACCTCGGTTCGCTGCAAGACCACCACCCCCTCGAACGTTTCAATCGGCTCCGAAATCTCTCCAATCTTGAGTTTCGATAACGCCACCAGCTGGCGGGGCCGCGGAGAGGGTTCGAGCGATGACCATGATGTTAGCGCGCCCGCAGCCTGAGCCTTTGTTGCGCTGCGCGTAGCCGACTGCGTGAGGCACATCCCAGAGAAGCGCGCGCTGGGCGCCGCCGACGCGGGGGCGGCGAGCGAGGCGGCTGTGCGGCGCCCCGTGGATCTGCGCCCCCGGGGGCGCGACTGGTAGTGGCGTTGCGGGGCGAGTAGGGGTCGCGGCGAAAGGAGAGCGCTAGCCGAGATTAGGTGACGGAGAGGGCGTGTCTTTGGACGGGCCCGCCCCCTCCGTCGTGCTGCGCGTCACCCGTAGAGAAGACACGAAGCGCCCAGAGATTCGTCGCAAGTCCGCTCGGGATCAAGGCCTGGAGCGAAGCGACGCCTGGC
>JANNWK010000147.1:0-1904 GCA_031408355.1 Myxococcales bacterium | reverse complement strand
GCACTCCATCATGGAGGCGGTGGCGTTCCACGAGAACCCCGGCGCCGTTGAGCACACGGGTCTGGAACTGGTGGATGTCGTGCACCTGGCCGACCGCGTGGCGACCGAACTTGCGCCGTCGCCCTTTCAGCGTGAAGCCCCCGAGCTCGACTACGCCTATTTCGCCGCCCGCGGCGTGACGCTTGAGCAAATCGACGCTTGGCGCCTGGAGGCCGCTCGACTCACCGAGCAGGCGCGAGAAATGTTGTCCCTATGATCAGCGAGCTTGAGCTGAGTGAACTCAGGGAGAAGGCCCAGCTGCTTGAGCTTGTGCAGGGCGCGACCAAGGACGGGATGGTGGACTGGGATGTGCAGAGCGGACGCGCCCGCTACAACCCGCGCTGGAAGCACATGCTGGGCTTCGACGACGAGAGCGCGCCCGAGTACGCCGAGGCGGACAACCTGTGGCGAGAGCTGATTCACGTCGACGATCGGCCCGGGTTTGAGCGGGTTCTGCAGGACCACCTTGAGCACGACTGGCCGTTCACCGCCACCACGCGCATGCGCCACCGCTACGGCGGATTTCGACACATCCTGTGTCGCGGCTCTGCGCTCCGCGACGAGGCCGGCCATCCCCTTCGCATGCTGATCACGTTCGCAGACATCGACCACGAGGTCCGCACGGAGGAGCGGCAGCGCGCGCTCGCTTGTGCCATTCCTGACACGCTATTCCGGATCGACGCCCTCGGGACCGTCGTCAGCCTGAAACCTGGCACCGAGCGCGAGGGCTCGCCGTTTCTTCCCATCCGCGAGGGTCGAACGGTGAGCGAATGCCTGCCCGAGGGGCAGCTGCGCCGAGCGCTTGAAAGCATGCTGGTGAGCGATGACTCAACGGGGAATGCCTCGCTGCCTCAGCTCTGGCAAATTGCCGGCGGTTCGGCGTCGAATCCTAGCTTCCACGAGCTTCGCCTGGTGCGCTGCGAAGGTGGCGAGTGCGTGTGCATCGCCCGAGACGTGACCGACCAGCGAATCATGGAGGAGCGCTTGCTCCAGTCGCAGAAGCTCGAATCCATCGGTCAGTTGGCGGCAGGGGTGGCGCACGAGATCAATACACCGATGCAGTTCATCGGCGACAACCTGCATTTCGCAACGTCGTCCATCGCCGATCTTCTCAGATTGGTCACCGCCCTCAAGCAGAAGCTCGAGACCGCGCTCGACCCGGCCGTGCGCGACCAAGTGCTGGCGGAAGTGTCCGAGCTCGAGGCCGACGTCGACCTGGACTACGCGCGCGCCGAGCTACCCTCGGCGATTGAACGATCGCTGGTGGGGGTCGAGCGAGTGACCGCCATCGTCCGAGCGATGAAGTCGTTCTCCCACCCTGGGAGCAACCTGCTGGAGCCCGCTTGCCTGAAGGGGCTCCTCGAAAGCACGGTGACCGTTTCAGCCAACGAATGGCGCTACGTCGCCGAGCTCACGCTGAACGTGGACCCTCGCATGCCGCCCGTGATGTGTCTATCCGGTGAGCTGAATCAAGTCTTCCTGAACCTCATCGTCAACGCCGCCCACGCTGTTAGCGCGCCCGCAGCCTGAGCCTCTGTTGCCCTGCGCGTAGCCGACTGCGTGAGGCACATCCTAGAGAAGCGCGCGCTGGGCGCCGCCGACGAGGTGGAGGCGAGCGAGGCGGCTGTGCGGCGCCCCGTGGATCTACGCCGCCGGGCGAGCGGCTGGTAGTGGCGTTGCGGGGCGAGTAGGGGTCGCGGCGAATGGAGAGCGCTAGCCAAGAATAGGTGACGGAGAGGGCGTGTCTTTGGACGGGCCCGCCCCCTCCGTCGTGCTGCGCGTCACCCGTAGAGAAGACACGAAGCGCCCAGAGATTCGTCGCAAGTCCGCTCGGGATCAAGGCCTGGAGCGAAGCGACGCCTGGC
>JANNWK010000146.1:0-1772 GCA_031408355.1 Myxococcales bacterium | reverse complement strand
TTGTGCCGACCTCGACGGAGGGGACCGCTCGCTCCCTTGGTTCGCAGCGTCAGCTCACCGGCCACGCAGCGAATCATGGCATCTAAGCTCTGCTCGGACAGAACGTCCTGTGGCGGACGAATGACAGCGCCGTGCGCACGAGAGCGACCGCAGCTGCCAGATCCGCGAGCACGAGCTCCGCGCTCACCCGCGCGACGCGATAGCCGCGGCCAACGAGATCGTGCTCAGAACGAACGGCTCGCTTTTCCCACGATGGGAGTATATGGTCCCTCGCGTAACGTGAGAGGGACGTCCGGATGGGCGTTCGGTAGGCAAGGTTCTCAGGAGGTCCAGTGCGCAGCCATATTTTAGTGCTTTCGGGGTTGTTCGGGGTCGCGAGCGCTTGTGCGCCCGCCGGTGAATCGCAGACGTCGGGGAACGAGGCTGTAGCGCCTCCCGCGATTAGCGCGGCTGCCGAGCCAGCAGAAAGCGGGCAAGCCAAGCACGATTGGCAAGCAACGGTATTCCGCCGCATCGCCGACGGAGAGTACGCGCTGCGGCGAGACGACGCGGGGCTCCGAGCACGCAATCGCGCCCAGGCGTTGAACGCGCGCTGGTCTGAGCGAGGAACTTCGCTCGCACAGCTGGGCAACGAAGCTGGGGCTGCAGCGGCCGAGCCGAATGTCGTCTTCCGAACGGTAGCCATCACGCGCGGCGCTGAGCGGCTGTCCGCCAGCTCCGACGCCTTCGGCGCCGGGAGCTGCCGCAAAGACGGCGCGCTCGACGAAGCCGGGGAGTGTTTGAAGCGCGCCGAGTCGCGGCAAGACGGCTGGCTCGAGTGGTGGGAAAACCGCGCAGAGGGACTGGAACAGGGGTGGGATTTGAGCGAGGCGCCACTTCTATCGGCGGGCGCGCGGCCGTTCCGCGTGATCGTCCAGGTCGAGGGAGCGAAGGTCGTCGTTAACGAAAACGGCGGCGCGGCCACACTCGAAACGGCGACGGGTCGAAAGCTGACCTACGACAAATTGGCAGCTTTCGACGCCGATCGTCAGGCGCTCCCCGTCAAGCTCGTGGCAGACGAGCACGGCATGGCGCTCGAGGTCGACGATCGCAATGCGCACTATCCGATTCAGATCGACCCTACGATCACGGCCACTTGGCAGGTCGAGATGAATCAGGAATATTCGAACTACGGCAACGTAGTCACCAGCGCCGGCGACATGAACGGTGACGGGTATGGCGAGCTGGCCGTCAGCGCACCGCTTTACGACATCGGTGGCGGCTTTGGCACCGAGGGCCGCGTGCTCATTTACAAGGGCTCCGCCACGGGGCTCTCGACCACGGCCACGTGGACGCTCGATGGCGACGCCGTGCAGCGCACGCTGGGCGTGGGACTGGCCGGCGCGGGCGACATGAACGGCGATGGCTTCGATGACTTGGTAGTCTCCGCGGCAACACCGTCGGGCGCCGGGCGCGTTTACGTCTATGGTGGCAGTGTCAGCGGCCTCAATAGCACGCCGCTACTGACCGTCGACGGCTCGACCAGGCTTGAACGGTTTGGGCTTTCCGTCGCTAGCGCCGGCGACGTCAACAAGGACGGCTTCGCCGACATCGTGGTCGGAGCGCCGGACTTCAGCACGGACGGCGGCGGCTTCCACGAGGGGCGCGCCTATGTTTTTCACGGCAAAAGCGGCGTCCTGTCCAAGGTTCCGGCCCGGATCCTGAACGCCACAGCAGGCACTTTTGGCAGGCTCGGTATGTCTGTTGCCACGTCCGGCGACGTCAACGGCGAC
>JANNWK010000145.1:0-3652 GCA_031408355.1 Myxococcales bacterium | reverse complement strand
TTGAAGAGCGCGAACAGAGTCCGATCAAGCAGCACAAGATCACGGCTGAAGACTACCGCAATCGTGAGCAAGCCAATCAATACGAGGCGGCCGCCTCCGAGATGGTGGCGCGCTGCAGCCCGGCGGAAGCACCCTTCACGTTGGTGGAAGCCAACGACAAGCGGTTTGCTCGGGTCAAGGTGCTAGAGACCATTTGCGACCGCTTGGCGCGTGAGATTTAGCGCAGAGCGTCAGCGCGGCGCCGACTGACGTCGGCTCCGCTTGTGGTCGTACATCCGACGATCCGCCAGCCGCATCGCCTGCGCGATGCCTCCCTGCTTGTCGGAGAGCGCGCTCCCGAGCGAAAACTCAAGCTTCGGCTCGCGGGTAAGCTCGTTGTTCCGCGCGAGCTCCTCGCGGATGTGGGCAACCGCCTGGTCGAGCGCTTCTTGAGTAGCGCTGGGGACCAGGACCGCAAACTCGTCGCCGCCAAGGCGCGCGACGACCGCCGAGGCGTCGCAGGCCGCGCGCAGGACGACCCCGCAGCGCCGCAGCAAGTGGTCGCCCGCCTCGTGTCCGAGGCGATCATTAACCTGCTTGAGCCCGTCAACGTCGAGCATGATCACTCCGACGGGTGCGGCCGTGGCTTCGAGGGTTGAGCGAACCGTGTCGAGGTGTGCGCGGTTGAAAAGATCGGTGAGCGAGTCGTGGGTGTTGGCGAAACGCAGCTGGGCCTCCAGCTCACGGTGTCGCGTCACATCCCGAATGATGGCGATGGTGAGCTGTCCTGCCGGCGAATCCACCGGGCTCAAGCTGATCTCGACCGGTACGGTGTGACCGTTCTTGCGCAAGGCTTCGAGTTCCGCAATCCGGCCCATCTCGCGCACCCTGGGGGCGCTTTGGAACCCCGCGCGCTGAACGGCGTGCTCGGTGCGCTGCCGGTGAGGCACCAGCATCTCGATCGGTTGCCCAACCAATTCGGAGCGGTCATAGCCAAACATCCGCTCAGCCATCTTATTGGCAAGAGCAATGATGCCACCGGGGCGGACGATCAGGATCGCGTCCGGAGCTGCTTCGAATAGGCCCATCGCGAAGACTCCGCCATCGCCCAAGTCGTCCGTCGCGCCGCTCATGGGGCGCACTCTAGCCCGCCCGCGCGCTGCTGGCTTGGCGTTAAGCGAGCACCGCGCGAGGCCCCTGGCCGCCGTTCAGCCAGGGGCCGCCAGGCGAACGTACCCGCCTTTCGCTGAGCTTTCTGGACGTTTAGGCGGGGCACGCCGCTCGCAAACCGCTTGCGACATGAAAGCGGTAAGTTCAGCAGCGCAGGTCATCTCCGGCACCCCTACCGGGATCGCCACCGCGCAAACCTCGGTCTTGATCGGGCTGGAGGCGCACCCGATCCGCGTGGAGGTGTGCTGCACCCGCGGGCCAGCGTTCTTTCAGATGGTCGGGTTGGCTGAAGCCGCCGTCCGTGAATCACGGGTGCGCGTCGCTGGGGCCCTGTCACGACTCGGCGTGCTCCTGGACGAGTACGCGATCACGGTCAACCTCGCGCCCGCTGATCTTCGCAAAAGCGGGGCCGCGCTGGACGTTGCGATCGCCGTCGCCGTGCTGTCGGCCGTGGGCATCATCGACCCGAGCGCGCTCGAACGAGTCCTGCTCGTCGGCGAGCTCTCGCTCGACGGCTTGCTGCGGCCCGTCACCGGCGTGTTACCTCGACTCGACGGCGCCGAACGCCGCGACATCCGCACCGCCATCGTGCCCCGCGGCAACACGGCCGAGGCTGGACTCGCGCGCGGCGTTAAGGTGCTTGTCGCCGACTCGCTCCACGAAATCGTGCGCCACCTGCAGGGCCAGCGCAGGCTGCCCGAAGCGCCCCGCACCGCCTTCGTACCCCAGCTAAACCGGGCCAGCGGCGACCTCTCCGAGGTGCGGGGCCAAGCCAGCGCCCGCCGCTCGCTCGAAGTCGCTGCCGCCGGTGCTCACAATCTGCTCTTCGTCGGCCCGCCGGGCAGCGGCAAGACGCTACTCGCGCGGCTGCTCCCCAGCATCTTGCCCGCGCTCGAGTTCGAAGAGGCCATCGAGTGCACCGCCATCCACAGCGTGGCCGGGACGCTCCCGATGGAAAGCGGCATCGTCACCCAACGGCCCTTTCGCGCGCCGCACCACTCTGTCAGCGAAGCGGGTCTCGTCGGCGGCGGCGACGTGCCTCGTCCTGGTGAAGTCAGCCTCGCTCACCACGGCGTGCTCTTCCTCGACGAACTCGCCGAGTTCCGTCGCTCCGCCGTCGAAGCCCTGCGGCAACCGCTCGAAGACGGCAAAGTCTGCATCGCTCGCGCCCGAGCCCGAGCCTGGTTCCCAGCCCGACCCCTGGTCGTCGCGGCCGTGAACCCCTGCCCTTGCGGCCACTACGGTCACCCCCGCCTCGCTTGCCGCTGCACAGACGCCGTCCGCAACCGCTACCGCGCCCGCCTCTCGGGCCCGCTGCTCGACCGCATCGACATCCACGTCAACGTCCCGCCCGTCGACGTGGCAGCGCTCGTGCGCAAGGGCGGCGGCGAAACCTCCGAAGCCGTGCGCGCCCGCGTGATCCGCGCTCGCGAATGCCAAAAAGCGCGTTCGAAGGCACTCAAACTCCACGGCTACCTCAACGCGACCCTACCCTCCGCCGACCTCGAAAAAGTCGTCGGCCTCGACGCCGAAAGCCGTCGGCTGATCGAAGCCGCCGTCAACCGGCTCGGACTCTCTGCCCGAGCCTTCAACAAAGTCTTGCGTGTCGCCCGCACCATCGCGGATCTGGAAGGCGACGAGAATGTGCGCGCGGCGCACGTCGCGGAGGCGATTCAGGGGCGGATTTTGGATCGCGAGGTGCCCAGGTAAGGCGCACGGCTCTGGCCCGGGTCACATCATCAGACGTGCGTCGCAACAACCATTCATTGAATTCGGCGCTCGACGCGTGCTTCGTCTTGGCCAGTCGCTGGACCAAGCCGGTGAGCTCGGCTGCCGTGGTCGGCGACTTGCCCTTCTCGACGACCTCTCCGGAAGCGTCGAGCAAGCACCAAACCGTTGATTTCACATGAACATCCATGCTTGTTGGCCGACGCCTTTGCGCGCGTGGCCCAAGATAGCGCATGGTCTCCTCCGTTCGGCGCGAGCACGTTCGCGGGCTTGCCCGGTTCTTGGCCTAAAAGGCCCTGGTTGAGTGCCCATTGTAGGCACTTGTGCCGACCTCGACGGAGAGGACCGCTCGCTCGCTTGGTTCGCAGCGTCAGCTCACCGGCCACGCAGCGAATCATGGCATCTAAGCTCCCGTCGTGGTCACGTGACAGATTTGTCATGAGGAGCACAGGTCCGCGATTGCGAGGACGTGAAGCACTGAGCACCCTTCGGCGGCACCGGGTGAAGGTGTCTGAGAAGGAAGGTGGACGATGAACATTGCATTCAAGGTGGGACAGTTTGCGATCGGGGCGGTCATGCTCGGGTTGTTATTGGGCTGTGGAGAGTCCGGCGAGCGCGAGGCGCTCGGCCAAGCGAGCGACGCGATCTTGCTCGGCAGCCACCGTGAGCCTGTGTGCATCTGCAACGGCGCGCGCCGTCTGGTTGCGTTGGTACAGCGGCAACGGCATCTCGACGCTGAACCGCCCGAACAGATCACCGTCCCGTCCTCCCATCG
>JANNWK010000144.1:0-5518 GCA_031408355.1 Myxococcales bacterium | reverse complement strand
CGATGACGACACGCCGAAAGGCGGCTCGGGCGGGCGCGGCAACGGCAGCCATGCACCGAAACGACCGGCGCCATCGCAGACATGACGACCAAGCTGGCCGTGCTATCGCTACCCGACGACTACTTCGACGAATACCGCAAGGCCGTGCGCAGCCTCGACGCAGGCTCCGCGCTCAGCAGCGGCGGTCGTTACTTCAAGGACGATAGGGTCGTCGTTGTCGTGGCCGGTGACGCCGAGAAGCTCGCCCAGCGCCTGACGCGCTTCAGCAAGGTCGTGGTCGTCGATCCCCAGAACGGCTTCGCTCCAGGCAAGATGTTGCCGATGAATCCCAGCCAGCCCTTGGAATAAGCCATGAATGCCGCCTGGTGGATGCTCACGGCGCTCGCGGTGTTGGCCGTCGCGTACCGCTACTACTCAGCCTTCATTGCCGCCAAGGTGCTGTGCCTGGATGACGCCCGCGTCACTCCCGCACACCTCCACAACGACGGGCACAACTTTCACCCCACCAACAAGTGGGTGCTATTCGGTCACCACTTCGCGGCCATCACCGGGGCTGGGCCCCTGATTGGGCCCGTGCTGGCGGCCCAGTTCGGTTTCCTACCGGGATACCTGTGGATCCTCTTCGGAGTCGTGCTCGGCGGCGCCGTGCACGACTTCGTGATCCTGGTCGCCAGCACGCGCCGCGGCGGCCGCTCGCTGGCGGAGCTAGCGCGAGACGAGCTCGGTCCGGTGCTGGGCGCCGTCACGGCGGTGGCAATCTTGTGCATCATCGTCGTGGCGCTGGCCGGGCTCGGCAACGTCGTGGTCGGCGCACTTTCGGAGAGCGCCTGGGGTGTGTTCACGGTCAGCCTGTCCATTCCGATCGCGCTCTTGATGGGCGGCCACATTTACGGAGTGCGCGGCGGCTCGGTCCAAGGCATCCGCGAGGCCAGTATTTTTGGCGTTCTGTTGCTTCTGGCGGCCCTAATTGGCGGCAAACACGTGGCGGACTCAAGCTACGCCGAGTGGTTCCGGCTCTCCCGCACCCACCTCACCCTGGCGATCGCCGCGTACGGCTTCGTCGCCAGCGTGCTGCCAGTTTGGCTCCTGCTCTGTCCACGCGACTACCTGTCCAGCTACCTCAAGCTCGGAACGATCGGACTTTTGGTCGTGGGCGTCATCGTGGTCAACCCTCCCATCCAGATGCCAGCCTTCACCGAGCACATCCATGGCGGGGGCCCCATCATCAAGGGCCCGCTGTTTCCCTTCGTATTCATCACCATCGCCTGCGGTGCCATCAGCGGATTTCACGCCCTCGTCGCCAGCGGCACCACACCCAAGATGGTCGACCGGGAAAGCCACTGTCGGCCTATCGCCTACGGAGCGATGCTACTGGAAGGTCTGGTCGGCATTACCGCGCTTATCGCCGCCTGCGTGATGCCGCCTGAAGACTACGTCGCGATCAACACGGACCCAAAGATCGCCATGGTGGCGCTAGGCCCAGCGGGCGTCGGCCTGGCTCGTTCGCCCGCGCAGCTCACGCAGGCGGACCCTGTACTCACGGGGCACGATCGAAAAATTCTCGGCATTTCGGGTAGCGATTCGCTGGCTACGCTGGCAGCAAGCAAGGTTTCTGCGTCCAAGCTCCTGGCGCTATCCAACGGCACACTTTCGGCATTGGGCTATGAGGTCGATCCGAAGGCCACCCGTGCGACGACCCTTTCGGACGCCGACTTTGCGCGGCTCGGCATCAAGGTGAAGGAGCTATCCGCACTCTCGAAGAGCGCGGGCGAGGTCGTCGCAGCGCGCACGGGCGGTGGCGTATCGCTCGCCGTAGGCATGGCGCGCGTCTTCAGTGGCCTGCCAGGGATGAGCACCCTGCTGTCCTACTGGTACCATTTCGCGATCATGTTCGAGGCGTTGTTCATCCTGACCACGATCGACACCGGCACGCGCATCGGCCGCTTCTTGATGCAAGAGTTCCTGGGCCGCTTCCACGCCGAGCTTGGCCGCTCAACCAGCCACGTGGGCTCGTTCTTGGCCACCGGCCTGATCGTGTCCGGCTGGACCTATTTTATCCTCACCGGCAACATCTCGACCATCTGGCCCATGTTCGGCATCGCCAATCAGCTCTTGGCGTGCGCCGCCCTGTGCGTCGGCACCAGCATTATTCTGCGAGAATCCAGCAAGAAACACTACGCATGGATCACGCTTGGCCCGCTCTGCTTCGTCAGCGTCACCACCGTGACAGCGGGCGTCCAGAGCGTGCTCAGCATCTATTACCCCATGTCCCAGGCCGCGGCGACGCGCGTCACCGGGTACGTGAATATGCTCGTGGTGAGCCTGCTCATCTGCGGCGTCGCCTTCATCATTCTTGGCAGCGCCTCACGCTGGCTGGCGATGTTGAAGGGGCGAGCGGCCACGGCCAGCTGAAGGGCCCTCAGCCGCGGCGCTTGCGCAGACACGCCAAGAAGAAGCCATCGGTATCGTGACGGTGAGGCAGGAGCCGCAGCCGGTGCGGCGCGCTGCGCACGAACCGTTCGACGTAAACGCGATCGTAGACTTCCGCCAAGTCGACGGGGACAAGCTCGGGATGGTCCGCTTCGATGGCGTCCATGAGGTCCTCACCCTCTTCGCGCAGCAGCGAACACGTGGCGAACAGCAAGCGTCCTCCGGGCGCTAGGAGCGGCAGCGTTCGCTCCACGATTTCGCGCTGCGTGAGCGCGAGCCGGGCCACCGCCTCGGGCGCCAGCAAACGGCGCGCCTCCGGGTTTCGTCGCAGCACGCCGGTGCCGGAGCAGGGCGCGTCGACGAGCAGCCGGTCCACGCGACCGAGCATGGCTTGCAGCTGTGGCGGCAATGCGCCTGACTCCGCCAGTCCCAGGGCCTGCACGTTGGCGGCGCGCGCGCGCTTGGCCCGGTGCCGCAACTCGCCCAGCTTGCGCTCGTCGACATCGAGCGCGACTACCTTGCCACGGCCCTCCAACATGGCGGCCAACGCCAAGGTCTTTCCACCTGCGCCGGCGCAAGCGTCCACGACGAGCCCACGCGGTGGCGGCGCGACCAGTTCGCAGACGAGTTGACTGCCCTCGTCCTGGAGTTCGAAGGCGCCCTCATGAAAGGCTCGAGTGACGAAAGGGTTGAATGCACCCTCGAGGCCGAGCGCCCGCTTCGCGTGACGACCGGGGACCACAAAAGCACCCTCGGCCTCCAGGCGGGCCCGAAGCTCTGCCACGTCGCCGACCAATGAGTTTGCCCGCAGGCTGCGAGGCGCTGGCTCGGAAAGGCTAGCCGCCAAGGCTTCGGCCTCGTCCGCGAACTCTTGTAGCAGGCGCTCGGCGAGCCAGTCCGGCAGGGACCCAGCCAAGGCCACGCGACCCGCGGCGTCAGCACGCGCCCGGACCGCCTCGTCAGCGGCGCGCAGTCGCTCCCAGGCAACGCCCGGCACAAGGTTGATGGCTGACTGAACAACGAAGGCGTTCCGCTGCTCCAGTACGAACAGCGCCGCGACGCGACGCAGCCAATCTGCCGCGCCTTCCGCAGCGACCGCCGAGCCCAGTTCGCGAAGCGCTTCATCAAGTCGGCGTTGGCGCCGCAGAACGCCGTAGACCAGCGAGGACAGGCCTTCGGCCCCGCCAGCCAGCAGGCGAGCCGCCGCGATGCGCTGCCCCAGCGCCGAGCTCGCCCGCTCTCCCTCGCGAACCCGAAGGAGGACCGCCGCGGCGTGAGCGCTCTGGTCGAGCGAAAGCGTTAGCGCGGGCATGGGTCGAGACCTTCTTTGGGGCAGCGAAAAGGCATCACGGGCGAGCGACCTAGCAGGCAACCGCCAGGCAAGCGAGTGGGTGGGCCCGGGCGCGTTGCCGCGGCGGCGCGGAAAACCTGTGGATTAGTCTGGGGACGCCTTCTGGGGAACCTAGGCATTGATTCTGTAGGTCCTAGGGATATCGTGTTCAGGAGACTTTTATTCAGTATCGCACCTTCACATTCCCCTCACTTGCGCAGTGGCGCCGAAGCCAATAATGCCGCCAACTTGAGCACGCGACCCTCATGGTTTTCGAAGCCATGTAGTCGCGCCTCCCACAAGCTGTTGTGGTTTTTTCTTTTCCCAAACCCTACCTCTTGGGGTAAAAGCCTTGTCTTCCCTCAGCGGGACGGGCGCCGTTTCATCAGTTGGTTGGTCTCTCGTTACATAAGAGAGCCAGCGGCCAGATGGGCGGCCACTGAACGCAACATCACTTGACGGATTTACAGGGCTAGCGGACCTCGGTCACCTGAATGGGTGTCGAGTGACTGTTTGGCGGAGAAGTCGCCTAGGCGTGGCCGTTTGGTACGTCTGGAGAAGTGGCGTTGTGTGTCCGAACTGCCGAGGGCGTGGCGTGGTTTCTGTCGTTTCTGATGAGGAGGACGTGAGCAATGGCGCAGTCGACGATCGTGGGTCAGGACAGTAATCGGGTGAAGCGAACTGGTTCCAGCACCGAGCCTCCCACCTCGCGCCGCGGCCAGCCCCGGCGCGGCGGCGCTGGCACAGGCGGGACGGGCAAGGGCGCCACGTTCACGGCCCGCTACACGCAGCCCGGTGAGGACGCACTCAAGGATGTCGTCTGGGAGCGCCGGCAGAGCGTCATCACCAACCCAGATGGGTCGGTCGTCTTCAAGATGGAAGGCGCGGAGATCCCGGCGCAATGGTCGCAGCTCGCGACCGACATTGTTGTCTCCAAGTACTTCCGCAAGGCCGGTATCGGTGGCGACAAGGAAGTGGGCGAGACGAGCGTGCGCCAGGTCGTCTATCGCATCGCGCATTCCATTCGGGTCGCCGGCGAGACCTTCGGCGGCTACTTTGCGACCAAGCAGGACGCAGACAACTTCGAAGCTGAGTTGACCTGGCTGATGACCAACCAGTACGGCGCGTTCAACTCGCCCGTGTGGTTCAACTGCGGCCTGTTTCACGAGTACGGCATCACGGGCTCAGGCGGCAACTGGGCCTGGACCGACGCCGAGCAGGCCGTCAGCGAGACGGCGAACGCTTACGAGCGCCCGCAATGCTCGGCCTGCTTCATTCAGGCCGTGAGCGACGACTTGATGGGCATTTACGACCTGGTTAAGAGCGAAGCGCGGCTGTTCAAGTATGGCTCCGGCACCGGCTCAAATTTCTCAGCCCTGCGCGGCGAGAGCGAGCGGCTGTCGGGCGGCGGCAAATCGTCGGGCCTGATGAGCTTCCTCAAGATCGGTGATCGCGCGGCCGGCGCCATCAAGTCCGGCGGCACGACGCGTCGCGCGGCCAAGATGGTCGTGGTCGACGTCGATCACCCGGATATCGAAGCCTACATCGACTGGAAGGTGAAGGAAGAGCAGAAGGTCGCAGCCCTCGTGACCGGCTCCAAGATCTGCCAGAAACGCTTGAAGGCAATTCTCAAAGCTTGCGTCAATTGCGATGCCGACGGCGATGATTGTTTCGATCCCACGAAAAATCCAAAGCTCAAGCTGGCCATCCGCGAAGCAAAGCGCGATCTGGTGCCGCAGAACTATGCGTTGCGCGTGA
>JANNWK010000143.1:0-9202 GCA_031408355.1 Myxococcales bacterium | reverse complement strand
CCCGCTGACCGTCGTCGGTCTGCCGAAGACCATCGACAACGACGTCTACCCGATCCGCCAGTCTCTGGGCGCGTGGACGGCCGCCGAACAGGGCGCGATCTACTTCGAGAACATCGTCAACGAGCACTCCGCCAACCCCCGCATGTTGATCGTGCACGAGGTCATGGGCCGCAACTGTGGCTGGCTGACGGCCTACACGGCCAAGGTCTATCGAGAGCGCCTGCGGCACCCCGATTTTCTGCCTGGGTTCAACCTGGCTCGCGCCCACAAAGATCTCGACGCCGTCTACCTGCCAGAGATGCGCTTCGACATCGACGCCGAGGCCGCGCGCCTGCGCGCCGTGATGGACGAACAGGATTGCGTGAACGTGTTTGTCTCGGAAGGTGCGTGCCTGGACCAGATCGTGCGCGAGATGGAGGCTAAGAATGAGTCCATCCCGCGCGATGCGTTCGGTCACTACAAGCTCGATTCAGTGAACGTGGGCCAGTGGTTTGCCAAGCAGTTCTCTAGGCTGCTCGGAGCGGAGAAGGCCTTGGTCCAGAAGTCGGGCTACTTCGCGCGCTCGGCAGCAGCCAACGCTGATGACCTGCGACTCATCCAGAGCATGGTCGCCCACGCTGTCGAGTGCGGGCTCCGTGGTGAATCTGGCGTTGTCGGTCACGACGAGGACAGGGGCAACCGCCTGCGCGCCATCGAGTTTCCCCGCATCCGAGGCGGCAAGCCCTTCGACATCGAGCTTTCGTGGTTCAACGAACTGCTCCGTGACATCCGTCAGCCCAAGGGTGAGCGGCTCGAAACGAAACATGGCGGCGAGAAGGTCCCGTCGATCCCGCCGCAAACGGTGCCTTAGCGAGGCTGGGTCGGTGCAGCTGCGGCCGGTTGAGCGCACCAGGTCCCTGTGTCTGGCGCTAGCGCTAGCTGCGTCGTTGCTTGGCGGTCGAGCCGTGGCAGAGAGCGCGTCTCTCGACGCCGTCCAGGGCGGCGTCGTCATGCCGCGCGTGCTCGACGCGCCCGCCGCGGACTACCCGGTCGGCGCGCACGGCGAAGCAGTTGTCGAACTGGCGGTGTTGGTCGGTGAGGATGGAAGAGTCTCTGAGGTGGAGGTGCGGGCTGGCGAGCCGCCGTTCGATGTGGCCGCGCGTGCCGCCGTGGAGGGGTGGAGGTTCGCTCCGGCCATGCGCAACAACGTTCCCGTGCGCGCGCGCATCCTCGTTAAGCTCTCGTTTCGCCAGCGACCTCCCGCGCAGCAAGTTGTGAGCGCGCCCGCGCCGACCGCGTTGCCCTCGCCTGTCGCCTCCGCTCCGCCTGCCGCCCCCGACGTTGAAATTACGATCCAGGGCGAACAGCATGAGGCTCTGGGTGCCATCCACGTGCCGCGCGGGGATGCGCGGCTCATCCCCGGCGCCTTCGCGGATCCGTTTCGCGTCGTGGAGATCCTGCCAGGGGTGGCGCCCGTGCTCAGCGGCTTGCCCTACTTCTTCGTGCGTGGCGCGCCGCCAGGCGATGTCGGCTATTTCATCGACGGCATCCGCGTGCCGCTGCTGTTCCATGTCGGGGCTGGGCCATCCGTCATCGCTCCGGCTTTGGTCGACCACGTCGAACTCATTCCCTCCGCGTATCCCGTCAGATTTGGGCGCTACGCTGGGGGCATCATGGCGGGCGACACCACCCGGCCCAGCTCGGTAGGGCGAGCCGAAGCCCAGGCCCGTGTCTTCGACGCTGGCGCAATGGTTGAGCAGCCGTTCGCCGACGGCCGCGGCAGCGCGCTCCTGGCCGGCCGCTACAGCTACACGCAGGCGTTGTTGTCGCAGGTCGCTCCGGACTACGCGCTGGCCTACTGGGACTATCAGGCGCGGCTCGCCTACCGACTATCGCGGAAGGATCGAGTAACGCTCTTTGGCTTCGGCGCCTTCGACCACCTGGGCAATCAGGCCCTTGAGCAGACACTGTTCGAAGTCCAGTTTCACCGTCTGGATCTGCGCTGGGATCACGAGAGCGAGACTGCTCGCGTGCGGCTCGCACTGACTCTCGGTAGAGATGAACGGCTCAACGCCGACGAGGGTGAGCCCGGGCCTGGTGCCCGCTCGAATACCGAGCAGGTGGGTGTCCGGCTCGAAGCTGACCAGCGCTTCAGTCGCGAGCTTCAGCTTCGCGCCGGCTTCGACACGCAGCTTTCAGGCTATGCCACGGAGTACGAGCGACGCGGCGCCACGCTCTCGGTAGTTCCGCCTCGAACTGACGGAGAGCTGGGTCTGTTTGCCGAGGTCGCGCTGCGGCCTCGGGCGGGCTTCGAGATAGTCCCGGGGGTCAGGCTCGACGTCACTCGTTCCCGAGGCGAGACGCTGCTCTTTCCTGAACCGCGCTTGGCCACACGGGTGGAGCTACAGCCGGGCTTGGCCTGGCTCTCGGGGTTTGGTCTTGCCCATCAGCTTCCTTCGGCGCGAGTGTTCGTGCCGGGCGGGCAAGCCGGGCCCCTGGAAATGGGTGTGCAGCGTGCCTATCAGGCAAGCCAGGGGGTCGAGCTGGCGTTGCCGGCCGCCATGTACACGCGGGTTTCGGTGTTCCACAGCTGGCTCGAAACGCGCGAGCTTCTGGCGAGCGCCCGGAACTACGGGCTCGAGCTGTTCCTGCGCCGCGACTTCGGGCAAAAGCTTGGCGGTTTCTTGAGCTACACGCTGTCTCGGACAGAGCGAACGCTCGGCGCCGCCACGGGGCTTTCCAGCTTCGATCGCCCCCACGTTGTCTCCGCCGTGCTCGGCTACGACTTGGGCGCCGGGTTTCGCCTTGGCGGGCGCGCCTACTACGCCTCGGGTCGGCGTTACTTCGCTGACTGCCCCACGCCTGACTGCGGTCCGGGCGACCCGGAAGCGCCGCGGCCCCACTTGTTCGAGGGTCGCCTGGCCGGCTTCTTCCGCTTGGATACTCGCTTCGAGAAGCGCTGGCGCTTCGCCTCGGGCGGCTTTGTTGCCGCCACGTTCGAGTGGTTCAACGCCCTGTTGGCGGAGGAGGTGAGTGGCAAGTATTGGGATCCCGTGCGCGGTGGTCTGGCCTTGGACACGCGCGACCCACTCACGCTACCCAGCATCGGTATCGAGGCCGGGTACTAGGCGATTGTTGGGCGAGGCGGGCGGCCGGGTGGGCTAGACTCAGCGGTATGTTGGATGTTGAGGTGGCGAGCTGGCCGCGTTCCTTGTTTCAGGCGACGAGTCAGAACACCAAGATCTTCTTCGCTTGCTTCGGCAACGCGCCGCTCGCGCCCCTACCCATCAGTCTCGTTCGTTTCGGCTTGCCTGACGCCGCATTGGTCGAACAAGTGGAGATTCGAGAGCACCCGCGTTCGGTCGCTCGAAAGTGGTTCGAGGCCTGGTGGGGCGGCGCCTTCGGGGTGTACGCAGAGCAGGACCTCGGGACCGATCTAGCCCTGCTCACCAGCAGCGACCTCTGTCAGACGCTCGCTATCGACCTGCCCGATCGCGCGGATCTGGTCCCGTTGCAGACGGTTTGGGGACTTTCGCGCTGGCTGTGCGCGCGTGGGGCGCACGTGGTGCTGGATGTACATGCCTTCCGCTTTCGCACGCGCGAACAGGTCGAACAGTTCTCGTTCGATGCGGTCGATGTGACTCGCGAGGTCAAGCTGGTGCTTGAGTCCGAGCCGAACGCTGCGGGTCTTCACCTGCTGCATACCCGCGGCTTGTGCAAGTTTGCCCGACCCGAGTTGCTCTGTCTGATCGCGCCGGGCGACGCTGCGCTCATGGGCGGCGTGCTCAATCAGCTCTCGCGCGCCCTGATCGAGGGCGCGCCCGCGCACCAGTTGAAGTTGCGACTTGCGGAGGGCATCGAACTATCGGCGGCGCCGGCGCGAGACCAGGCGCTGGTCGGCGCGCTGGGGCTTGAGAGGGCGGTCGATGTGCTGCGTAGTGACGGTGCTTCTCTCGGCGGTATCTCGCTGCTCGTGGAACGCTAGCGCGCGCGGCTACGCATTTCCCCCCCCCGCGGGCAAAGCGAGGGCTAGGCTGCGAAGCGTGCCAAGCAAGCGAGCAGAGTCGGGCCGGGCGCGCGATATTTGGGCGCTTGCATGGCTCGCGCTCGGAGCTTGTGACCCGTTTCACACGGAGTTTGACGATCGCGAGCCGGCCAAAATGTACCGGGCGACGACGCTCGCGCAGGCACCCGAGGTTATTTCTGAGCTGCGGGTCATGAACTACAACCTGAAGTTCGGCGGCGGGCGCATCGACTTCTTCTTCGATTGTTTTGGGGATCGCGTGCTGATGTCTCGAAGTGAGGTGCTCCAGAACCTCGAGCGCCTCGCTGAGAAGATCAGGCAATATGATCCAGATCTCCTGATCGTTCAGGAGGTGGACGTAAACTCCAAGCGCGACGCTTATGTGGATCAGATGCAATGGCTGCTCGACCACACGGCGCTCAATTACGGGGCGTACGCCTCTCAATGGAAGGCCGACTACGTGCCCAGCGACGGCATTGGCGCGGTCGATTCGGGGAACGGCATTCTCTCGAAGTACCCGCTCGCTGATGCCGAGCGCATTGCGCTTGCGCAGCGTCAGGATCAGTCGGGCATTGAGCGCTACTTTTACCTCAAGCGAAACTTGCTGCGTGCGCGCTTGCAACTGCCGGGGAAGCAAGTCACCCAGGTCGTGACCGTACACGCCGAGGCCTACGCCAAGGACGGCACAAAACGCCTCCATATCGAGCGCTTTCAGCAGGAGCTGGCCAGCCTGGCTGCGACGGGCGCTAGTGTGATCGGCGCCGGTGACTTGAATACGTTGCCTCCCGGCAGCGACCAGCAGTTCGGTTTTTCGGATTCGGTCTGCAAGAACGAGGATTTTCTGGCTGACGACTATCGCGAGGAGAGCGAGTGGCTAGCCCCGCTCTATGCAGCCTACGAGGCGGAAGTGCCGCTTGCTGACTACCAGGCCGACAACGCCCGCTATTTCAGTCACACCGTCGACAAGGCGGGCTTCTGGAACCGGAAGCTCGACTACATTTTTACCAGCGCGCACGTGGTGCCTGGCTCGGGGTTGGTCCACCAGGACGAGGCTCATGGAGGCCTGCCCACTATGCCGCTTTCCGATCACGCGCCTGTCACGGTCGAGCTTGAGCTGCCATGAGCTTACGCGCGTCGTTGCTCGCGCCGTTCGTTCTGCTTGCGACGCTGAGCGCTGGCCGCACCGCGCAGGCGGCGCCCTCGCGTTCTTCGGTCGCCCTGTGGTCGGGCAATCACGCGCTCACGTTGCCGCGCGGGCGCTGGGAAGTGGGACTGTTGTCGAGTTCGCACTACGGACTGACTGATCGCATCCAGCTTTCCCTGCATCCGCTGGTCTTCTTGGCGATGCCGCATGTCGAGGCCAAGGTGCGCGCTTGGGGCGGCACCGGCCAGGCCCTCGCCGTGCGAGCCAGGCTGGCCTATCCGACCTGGTTGCTTGGCTTGATTTCGCGCGAGGGCAGCGGCGGCCTGCTTCCGAGCACGAGTGAGCCCCCGCAGGCCCTGCAGGTCGAGGGCGACGTGCTCGGGACGCTTGGCTGGCGGCCGGGCCAGCTCGCCAGCGCCACGCTGGGGCTTGCGGTCGCCCCTCACGCCGCATTTACGCCCGCGGAGCTGCCGCTCTTGGATTTCCCCTTTCTGTATCCACGCTTCGCGGCGCTGTACACGGTGTTCGTGCCGCGAGCTGGGCTTGGCTTCGAGGGCGCACTGCTGCCTCGCTTGTTCTCCGACGTGCAGCTTGTCGCCTACCTGCTGCCGTCACTGCCGGACGTGGGCACGGCGTACGCGCTTGAGCAATCGGCTTCGCTTGAGTATCGATTCTCGGATCACGTCGCGGCATCCTTGGGACTGCGGGTGTCCGAGGCCGCTTACGCCTACGGGGACCGCACTCACTACCTGCCGTTCGCTGACTTTCGCTGCGGCTTCTGACGCTCTCGCCCGCCGGGTTAGCGGCTGCGCGACGACGACGCTGGCGGCGGGGCGGGCAACGTGTCCGGTTCACTGTAGCGCAGGTACCTGCCGGTTCCCTCGGGCGCGGTCGCAGGAGCCTCCGAGTCTGAGACGTCGTTGGCCGCCTGGTGCGAGCAGTCAGCGGTCACGCCTGGCGGCGGAACGCTGAGTCGTCGCACACATTCGTCGAGCGCTTCTAGCGCTTGCACCTCTGAGCCTCCGTCCGCCTCCACGGAGCCGGAGAATGCCCGATAGGTGCCCGAGGTCATGCCGCGGCCCTCGGCCGGCGGCAGATCCGTTTCGACCGGGTAGACGCAGGCCAGGGGGCCACTTGGGAGGCGGACGAGCTTCATGGCGCAGCGGTCGATACGGACCAAGCGCGCCTTGCATAAGTAGCAGAAACTTCGGTAATAAATCCTGAATGATCTTCAGGAATTGGCCCTGGGGCGCTCTGCCTGAGCTCAGCTTCTTCTCAGCTTGAGGCGGCCATCCCCAGCAGGAGCTCCGCGAGGCGGTTGGCATTCTTGTGCATGTCGAAGCCCGCCTCGCCGACCTCGCGCGAACGCTGGCCCATGTCGAAGGCGAGCGCTGGGTCGCGCTCTAGGCGCTCCAGCCGATCCCGCAGCGCACCGGCATCATCCCTGTCGATCAGGAAGCCACTCTTACCGTCCTCGACCGCTTCGGCGTGCGCGCCCACGCGGGTGGTGATGATAGGCAGGCAGGAGGCCATCGCCTCACCCAAGACTACGGCCAAGCAATCTCCGCGCGTGGGCAGCGCGAATACATCCGCCTCCGCGAAGCGCCGCAGGAGTTCGGGAGAGTGCGGCTTCAGCCCCTTGTAGACGTACACACCGTCACCCGGCGTAACGTCGGCGCCGGTGACCAGATGAAGCTCGGCCCGACCGTGCAGATGTCGGCGCACCGTTTCAAGGAGCAGGTCGCCGCCTTTGCGCCGGAAGTCCCCGCCCACGAAGAGGATCCGCAGCGGACCCTGCGCCCGCGGTTTGCGCGCTACAGGATCTGGAAAGTTGCTCAGCACGGTGCCCGGGTGCACCACGGTTACCTGGCTAGGCTTGGCCCCGTAGTGGCGGACGAGCGATGCCTTTGCCCACTCGGACCAGGTCGTGAAGGCCTTGGCCCGTTTCATGACGAGCTTGTGCGCACCCAGCTTGAGTCGCTCCAACGGCGCGCTGCCCACGGTGTCTCCGTAGGCGCCCGCCAGTTCGTCATAGTTCATCGGCGTGGCATCGAGCGAGAGCATCGTGGGGATCTTGGCCATGTGCGGCCCACAAAAAAGCCCGATCGTCTGGGTATGGATGAACAGCGCGTCGAGCGGGCGGCGCGCGTGGGCTGCCGCGATGGCTCGGTGAGCGCGCGTGCTCCCGCGCAGCGTCCAGTTCTTGCCGACTAGCGGCAGCTTGCCGAAGCTACCGGGCTCGTAGGGGATTTCGAGCCACTCCATTTCGAGATCGTCACGGGCTGCCAGCGCTTGCTTTAGCCCCATGCCATAGGCGACGTGGCCCAGCGCCTGCTCGATGACGAATCCGACGCGTCGTTTCCGCTTCATTGACAGCCGCGCTTAGACCCAAGTCGAGGGTGGCGCAAGCCTTGCATTTCTTTCATCATGCGGCGTCATGCGGACTGCACTTCTCAACGGGCTTGGTCTGACGATGCGCGATGTTGCTCAACGCGAGATTGCGCCGCGGTTTCAGCAACTGGCTCCCAGCGACGTCATCGGCAAACCTAGCCAGGAAGATCCCCACGATCTGGTGACAGCGGCCGACCAAGCGGCAGAGGCCGCTTTGGTGGAGCGCCTCCCCGAGCTCGTGCCAGGATCTTTGGTGGTGGGCGAAGAGGGCGTCGCGGCGGACCCGACCCTGCTGGAGCGACTCAGCGGCAGCGCGCCCGTCTGGGTTGTCGACCCGCTGGATGGCACTCGCAACTTCGCCGCCGGTCACGGCCCGTTTGGCATGATGGTGGTGCTGGTCGAGCGTGGCGAGCTGCTGGCTTCCGGTATTTATTTTACCGAGGGTGATCGGATGTTCCTGGCTGAGCGCGGCCAGGGTGCCTTTCTGAACGGCGAACGCCTGCGCCCTCGGCAGCCGACCACCGGCACGCTGGCGGGGACCATCTACAGTCGGTACATGCCTGAGGAGCTTGCGACGGCGCTTGAGGTGCGCGCTACGGCACACGCCAAGGTGGCGGGCGTGATTTGCGCCGCGCACGAGTACACGCAGGTAGCGCTCGGGCTGAAGGACTACGTCGTCTATTATCGACTGCTGCCTTGGGACCACGCGCCCGGCGCCTTGATCGTGCGCGAAATGGGCGGCGTCGCGCGTCACCCGGACGGGCGCGACTACGACCTCTTCGACAAGCGGGAGGCCACCCTGCTATCGCCTGACCCAGCTAGCTGGAAAAGGGCACGAAACGAGCTGTTCGGCTAGTTTCCGAACCAGCGCCGCCACCACGGGCCACCCTCTTGCTCGGCGGGCGAGACGGCAGCTTGCGCCCGCGCGCGCTGGGCTGCGGCCACGGGCGGGGCCTTGGCGTCGGGAGCCGCTTGCGCCGGGACGACTGCGGCCGGGCGCGGCGCCTGCGCGGTTGGCGCGGGCGGTTTCTCGAGAGGTTCGTCGAACAGCGCGTCGAGTCCCCAATCGCTGGGATTCACGAAGTCCGCCGGCGCCTGCTGGCTGAGTCCACGCGTGCCCAGCGAAGACGGCGCGTGTTCCACGCCACCCCCAGAGAAATCGTGCAGCGCGTCGAGGATCAAGTCACCGACCATGCCGGCCGCATCCTTCTGCTCGGCCTTGCGGGACCGGCTACGCTCGCTCGCGGTGGCCACTACGAGCTTGGCGAGGTCTTGGTACGTCGCGGGCTTGCCCAACCGGTCGAGCACAATCGCCAGATCTTTGGCGAAATCTCCAGCCTGCAGGTAGCGCTGCGCCGGATCGCGCGCGAGCGCCTTGCCGAGCACATAGGCAACGTCGTCCGTGACGTCGGCGCGGATGCTTCGCATGTCGGGGATCACGGCGGCCTGGACCTGCTTGAAGGTCTCGAGATCGCTCTCGCCCTTGAATAGTCGCCGGCCCGCCAGCATTTCCCATAGCAAGATGCCAGCCGCGAAGATATCCACGCGTCGGTCGGCACCCTTCCCCAGCGTGACCTCGGGGGCCAGGTAACCGAACTTGCCCTTGACGACGTCTTCCTCGTCCGCGGTGAGGTGGGAGCTGGCTTTGGCGAGGCCGAAGTCCA
>JANNWK010000142.1:0-4732 GCA_031408355.1 Myxococcales bacterium | reverse complement strand
CTCCTCACCGCCCGCATCGCACCGGCCGTTCGAGCACTTGCCGGTCGTGCAATCCGCGTCGGTTTCGCAACTCGGGGCCGTCTCGCACACGCCGCTGCCGCACAGGAGTCCGGATTTACACTGGGTGGAGTTTTCGCAGGGACCGCCCCAGTCGACGTCGCCCCCCTTCTTGCCCTCGCCGCAGCCGGGGAAATCCGGCGGGCACTCGGCGCTGTCGGAGCAGCGCTCTGGTGCCGCTTCACCGGCATACGCCGGGGGGGCGCCGGCCGCAGTCTCGCTGAGCTCAAACGTGATGGGTTTGTTCTTCGAGCCCCAGTTGTCGAGGGTTTCACCGGCTGCGTCCTTGGCGCGGGCGTAAATCTGTAGCTCGCCGGAGACCTTGGTGTCGCTGCAGGGCACCTGGCCTCGGAAGCCTGTGCCCTTCTTGGTCATCTTGACCGTCTTCCAGTCGCCGCCGAACGGCTTGTAGCGAAGCTCCACCGCGGCCGCGTCCTCGTCGGAGGCGCACTCGATCGGGATCGGTCGTCGCGTCTGCACGGAGCTGGCGTCGGGCGTGCACTTCATGCCGCCGGCGCCCTCCTGCTCCTCCGCGGGAGCAGGTTCCGCGGCTACCGGGGGGGGCGTCGTGACGGCAGCGGCGGAGCCGCCCGAGCCCTCGAACGTCTTCTGGGTCTCCGGCGTTGCCAACCCGGCGTCGAGCTTTACCTCCGGGTCAACCGCAAGCGCCTTCTGAAAGGCTTCCTTGGCGCCGGCCTGGTCGTTCTTCCCGCTGCCGCGCACGATGCCAACGTACATCCAGGCCTTCCCGATGACCTGCGGGCTGCACTTTTCGGCGCAGGCCGTGATGGTTCCGGTGAGGACGCCCTCGGCCTTCTCGAAATCTGTAGCGAGATAGTGCTCGTTGATGGCCTCGTCGATCTTCTTGTTCGCCGCAGTGTCGCGGGTGAACTGAGCGGACGCGGGCAGGGCCAGAGTGAGCAGCAGACAAAAGAGCCGGAGCGACGGTCGACGGTACACGTGGGTTCCTCGTGGGGGCGATACTGGCTGTGAATCTTGAGTCCGCACGGTCACGGGCTAGGGGTCATGGTCCGGATCACCCGCCTGCGGGCTTGGGGCAACCGTCCTTGACGCCTTCGGTACGCACGAACTGCACACGCCGATTGAGCGAGCGGTTTTGTTCGGTACTGTTGTCCACAAGCGGCCGTTCGAAGCCGTACCCGTGAGCGGTGAGGCGCGCCATCTCGATCCCGTGGGAGACGAGGTACTTCATCACCGAGTTGGCCCGGCGATCGGAGAGATTCTTGTTGTACTTGGCCGCGCCCTTGTTGTCGGTGTGACCCTGCACTTCGATCTTGATCGCGGGATTCTTCGCCAGGGCTTCGGCGACCGCGTCGAGTACCGGGAAGCTCTCCGGTCGGATCTTGTCCTTGTTGAACTCGAAGTGGATCTGCTGCGTGATCTTGACTTCACAGTCCGTGACCACGACCAGTGCAGGCTTGGTGGGACAGCCGAGCGGCTCCTGAGTCGTCGACCCGATCTCGTTCGGGCACTGATCCTTGACGTCTAGGACGGTATCCTTGTCGTTGTCCGGGTCGGGACAACCATCGTCGTCCTCATAGCCGTCGGGGTCTTCGGCTTCGAGCGGGCACTTGTCGGTGCCGTCGAGCACGGTGTCTAGATCGTTGTCGAGCTCGGGGCAGCCGTCCTCGTCGAGGTAGCTGTCCTTGTCCTCGGGATCGAGGACGCACGAGTCCTTCGAATCAGCGAGGCCATCGCCGTCGGTGTCCGGATCATCCGGGCAGCCGTCGTCGTCCTCGAAGCCCTGGAACACCTCGGGTTGATCCGGACACTTGTCCTTTGGATCCAGATAGCCGTCGCCATCGCGATCGCCGGGCGCGGGCTTTGCGACCTCGACGAAGCCCCGCTCGGCGCAATACTGCGGCGGCGAGAGAAAATAAGCGGCATGCGCATTCGGCTCGGCCTGCCAAAGGTGGCCCTTCGCCTTGGAAACGAAGCCCTGGTCGAGCTCGAGGCTGGCGAACTGTAGTTGGCTCTTGGCGACCGCCAACTCGCGCGGTGCACAACGGATCGCTCCGTTCCGCTCAGCCTGCTCAACGATGTCCGACAACCCGGCGATCTTCCCGCGCAAGACCGGCCCCTGCGAACAGCCGATGACGGCCGTCGCCGTGCACAGCATCCATGCGAGCGGCCTGAGGATGCCGAAGCGGCAAGTCATTTCGCTCACCGGCCGGCTCCACGGTGGGCTTCACGAGCCAGGCGTATCGCCTTGTCCGCGTGCAGCTCAGCCTCTTCAGCGAGATTGGAAGCATCGCTGTAGTCCGCTTCCGACGCCTCCGTCTGCGCCTTGGTCAGGTGCTCGGTCGCGAGGAAGTAGTCGTAGGGAGCGTACTGCTCAGCTCCCAGCTCGCGCGCTTCCTCCACCTTGGACGCGGCCGAATTGGCAGAGATAGCGTAGAGGGCATTGCCACAACCCGAGGCGACCAGGACAAGTCCCGCGCCGAACGCTACCCAGCGAAATTTCTCGAAAATGGGGCTTGCCACCGTTTGCCTTACTCGAATGATGGAGGCGCTCGCAATCCGTCGATTTGCCCGCGAACGCTAGCAATTGCGGGCTGAACAGGTCAACAGGCGTCTCGCATTTCGGTCGCCTCGCAAAAAACCTACATTTCCCCGCCCGTGCCGCCACGCCGGGCCAACGACCGGGGACCGCTCCCGCGGGGGCCCGACGCCGCCCCTAGAGGCGACGGTAGACGCCGACCACCTTGCCCAGCAGCATCGTCGACTTGAAGTCGGTCGCGCGGACCAGAATAGGCGCCATTTGCCCGTTTGCAGGCTGGAATCGCACGTAGTCACGCTCCGGGTAGAAGTACTTTACGGTCGCCTCGTCGCCGATGAGCGCGACCACCACGTCGCCGCGGTCGGCCGTGGACTGCTTCTTCACGAAGATATAGTCGCCGCTCAGGATGCCGGCGTCGATCATCGAGTCCCCGCTCACGCGGAGGCCAAAGACCTCGCGACCACCTCGGACCAGCATCCGATCGACCCGAACCGTGTCGATAACGTTCTCTTCCGCGTAGAGCGGCAAGCCAGCGGCAACCCGTCCCAGCACCCGCACCTCGATGAGATCGTCATCGGTCACCTTCGAGGGCGCCGTCTGCTGGTCCTCGACCAGCTTGAGCGCTCGGCTCTTCATGTCTTCGCGGGTCAGGTAGCCCTTCCGCTCTAGAGCACGCAGGTGGTCGTTTACCCCGTTTGTGGACCGAATTCCCATGTGCTCGCCGATTTCTCGGAGCGTTGGGGGATACCCGCGGTCCTCAATGGAGTGACGGATAAAATCAAGGGTTTGTTCCTGCCGCTTCGTCAGACCCTGCATGGCCCGCGGAGAATACTGAACGGGTGTTGCTACGTCAAATTCCGTACCGACTAAACGCACACCCAGTGAAAAAATGCAGCCAATTCAAGAGCTTACGAATCGGCTCCCCGAGCTGTCCAGAGGTCTTCCACAGCCTTGGCCCAAGAAGCCACCACGACGCTCCCCGCGACCCCGGGGCCTCACCCGGCTAGAATTTGCCCGAGATGGAGAGAAACGTGAGCTTCTCCGTCGTCTCCCTCAGCCGGCCGACCAACATGCGCACGATGCTCCAAAGCACTTCGTAGGCCAGGTCCTTGTGGAGGAAGAGGAGGTCGTCGAAGGCGTCCTTCGGGATCGCTAGCAGGCGGCAGCGTTCATGGACCCGTGCGTCTGCAGAACGCGGCGACTCGTCCAAGAGCGCCATTTCGCCGAACACCTGCCCTGGGCCCAGCACAGCGAGCGCCTCCTCCCCCATCCCGGGCACGTCGCGGCTGATGCGCACCTTGCCCTCCACGATCACGTAGAGCTTGTCGCCGGCATCGCCGTGCTGAAAGATCTTGGTGCCGAGGGCGTGCGTTTCCTCGGTGGTCACCTTGGCGATGAGCTCGAAGGCCTGCGGCTTGAGCCCGGCAAAAAGCTCAATTCTGCTCAGCTGTTCGGCGCGATCCATCGCGGCAGGAGCCTACACCAGATTTGGATGGGCGTGGCTTGGCCGGGCGATGCAAGCGCAAGCGATCGCTACCGGGTGAACTTGACGGTGAACGGCGGCGTGCTGCCGACGACGCCTCGCCCGGCTTTGTCGAGCGCCGGGCGGAACGTCCGGCGTAGCGCACACTGCCGCGCGTGCGCGCCAAGGCCACTCCCCGGGTCGGCCAGGATGGTGACGGCACTGGCTCTTCCGTCTGTTCCGACCGTGACCACGAGCTTCACGATCCCAAAATCAACGCCATCGACCTGCGCTTCCGCGGGGAAGCCACAGTCGGACCAGCTCGCGCCCAGAGGACTCGCAGGCCGGGATAGGTCGGGCCCAGCGGGCCGTGGGGGGGCAGGCGTGCTGCCCGTGCCAGCGACTTGGCCGGCAGGCTGCGCCTTCAAATCTCGCACCGCCGCCTTCGCGGTGCCCGAGCTCGAGGTGATTCCACCTCGGAATTCGCCCGTGCCCGTGACGAAGCCTTCGCCCGTCAGGTCGACCGGCGCATCCGGATCGGGATCCGCGGTGAGGACTTGGCCGGCCTCTGCCGGCGCCGGTGGAGGAGGCGGTGGCTCGTTCGGCGGAGCCTCAGGCGGCGGCGCGGCAGCCGGCGGTTCAGGCTCCGGCGGGGCTGGCTCGGGGGGCGGAGGCGGCGGCGGGGGTGGGGG
>JANNWK010000141.1:0-11559 GCA_031408355.1 Myxococcales bacterium | reverse complement strand
GGACTTTGTCGTCCAAATAGATGTTTCCAGGAACCTTTTGATGGAGCGGGCCACCCTGCGCCGTACGGACAAACGGACTGGACAAATCTACCACCTCAAGTACAGTCCGCCGCCCCCGGACGCTGAGCTCGAACATCGGGCCGACGACCACGAGGAAAAAGTCCGGATTCGCCTCGACGAGTACGATGCGATGACGGCAGCGCTGCTCCCGCACTACGAAGGTCTCGGGTTACTGCGCCGAGTCGATGGGGTCGGATCTCCCACTGAGGTTACGACCCGGATGCTGACACAGATTGCCGGCTAAGCCGGAAGTGGAACGGAGGATCGGAACGAAAGAAACGAACGAAGCTGGCACCATCGAAGAGGTTCTACCGAGCATGATGTTTCGGGTGCGCCTAGACGATGGTCGAACGGTCCGAGCGGGAGTCTCTTCCGCATTGCGCTACTCAGTCGTCAGGCTGATCGGCGGGGCCCGAGTCAGCGTCCGACTTTCCCAACTCGATCCGAGCCGTGGACAAATCACCGAAGCGATTTGAGGCACGTCATGAAGGTGCGACCGAGCGTTAAGAAAATCTGCGAGAAGTGCAAAGTCGTGAAACGTCGCGGGGTGCTCCGCGTCATTTGCGACAATCCACGGCACAAGCAGCGTCAAGGTTAAGGATTAGAACGAATGGCACGCATCGCAGGTATTGACCTTCCCCGCCGTAAGGCTATCGCTTACGCGCTCCCGTACATCTACGGCATCGGTCAATCGACCGCCAAGCAGATCTGCAAGACCGCCAACATCCCGGAGTCGCGCAAGGTCGACGAGCTTTCCGAAGCCGACGTCAAAGCGATCCGCGATGCGATTGACGCTTCGATTAAAGTTGAAGGTGACGCGCGGCGTGAGGTGCAGCAGAGCATCAAGCGCCTGATGGATCTTGGTTGCTACCGGGGTCTTCGTCATCGCAGGTCTCTCCCGGTGCGCGGTCAGCGTACCCGAACCAACGCTCGTACCCGCAAGGGGCCGCGCAAGAACCTCGGGCGTCGTACCTGAGCACCCTAAGTTAGCAAAATGGCAACTCCCGCAACTGCTACCAAAGGCCGCCCGGCCAAGAAGCCCGTAAAGAAGAACATTTACGCGGGCATCGTTCACATTCAGTCAACCTTCAACAACACGATCGTCACGATCACGGACGTGAATGGCGCTGTGATCTCTTGGGCCAGTGCGGGTTCGCGCGGCTTCAAGGGTTCGCGCAAGAGCACGCCGTTCGCCGCGCAGCTGGCGGCCGAAGAGGCGTCTCGTCGTGCTCAAGAGCACGGCCTTCGCTCGGTGGCTGTGTTCGTCAAGGGCCCAGGTTCGGGGCGCGAAAGCGCGCTGCGTGCACTTCAGCAGTCGGGCTTCAAGGTCACGCTGATTCGCGACGTGACGCCGATTCCCCACAACGGTTGCCGGCCGCCCAAGCGGCGTCGCGTGTAAGAGGCGAGGAAGATATATGGCCCGTTACATTGGTGCAGTCTGTAAGCTTTGCCGCCGCGAGGGCGGCAAGTTGTATCTCAAGGGGGAGCGTTGCTTCAGCGAGAAGTGCGCGGTGAGTCGTCGCCCCTACCCACCCGGCCAGCACGGCCAGGCCCGCATCAAGCTGAGCGAGTACGGCTTGCGCTTGCGCGAGAAGCAGAAGATGCGCCGCATCTACGGTTTGCTCGAGGCCCAGTTCGCCGGCTACTACGTTCAGGCAACCCACCTCAAGGGACGCACCGGTGAGGAAATGCTTGGCCTGATCGAGCGTCGCCTCGACAACGTGGTGCTGCGGATGGGGCTCGCTTCCAGCCGTGCGCAGGGGCGCCAGTTGGTTCGTCACATGCACGTGAAGGTGAACGGGAAGTACGTCAACATCCCGAGCTATCGCGTGAACCCGAACGACAAGATTGAGATCGAGGAAGCTGCCAAGAAGATCCCGTTCATCGCTGCGGCCCTGGCCGCGGCCGGGAATCGCCAGCGAGCAAGCTGGCTCGAGGTCGATAAGGAGAGCTTCAGCGGCACCTTCAAGTCCATGCCCGTTCGTGACGAGATGAACGAGCCGGCCGTGCGCGAGCAGTACGTGGTGGAGTATTATTCTCGGTAGCGCTGCGGGGATCGGCCCCGAAGCCTAGCGAGCGTCAGCGCAGCAGACCAGATTGAATGCTCGGAAGAGCAGCACGCGGGCAGGCCGCGGGGTCGATGAGTGGAGCTGGATCCCTCACGACCCGAGACGGCCGCGCGAACCCCGAACCAAAGAAAGAGAGCACCGATGGTAACGCAAATGATGAGCCGTAACTGGCGAGACCTGATCCGTCCGAAGGCGATCACGCTCGATCCAGAGTCGAACAACGAGATCTACGGCAAGTTCACCTGCGAACCGCTGGAACGCGGGTTCGGCATCACCATCGGCAACTCGCTGCGACGAGTGCTATTGGCCTCCTTGCAGGGTGCAGCGATCACGGCGGTTCGCCTGGACGGAGCTCTGCACGAGTTCACGACGATTCCTGACGTCGTCGAGGACGTGACGGATATCATCCTCAATCTTAAAGAGGTGGTGTTCAAATCGGAGTCGCCCAAGACGTACACGGTGCGCCTGGAGAAAGAGGGCGCTGGACCGGTTACGGCGGGCGACATCAAGCTGGTCGATGGGCTCACGGTCTTGAATCCGACTCATCAGATCGCGACCTTGGACAAGAAGGGCCCGCTGTCGATCGAACTGACCGTCAACGTTGGTCGTGGCTACGTGTCGGCGGAGCGCAACAAGAGCCCGACGATGCCGCTCGGAACGATTCCGATCGACGCGCTGTTCTCGCCGATCCGCAAAGTGAACTACACGGTGCAGAACGCCCGTGTCGGCCAGGTGACGGATTTTGACAAGCTGGTGCTTGAGGTGTGGACCAATGGCGCAGTTCGTCCGGTGGATGCCGTCGCCTTCGCTGCTAAAATTCTGAAGGAACAGCTGTCCATCTGGATCAACTTCGAGGAGTCGGAAGAGACCTCGTATCACGTGGGCGGCGGCGACGAAGAGCCTCTCAACGAGAACCTGTTTCGTTCCGTCGACGAGCTCGAACTCTCCGTGCGTTCGGCGAACTGCCTGCAGAACGCCAACATCACCCTGATTGGGGAATTGGTTCAGAAGACGGAGCAGGACATGCTGAAGACCAAGAATTTTGGTCGCAAGTCGCTGAAGGAGATCAAGGAGATCCTATCCACGATGGGCCTTGGTCTCGGCATGAAGTTCGACAACTGGCCCGGCATGCTGGAACGCTGGAAGGCGCAGCAGGCCCAGGGCTAGGCGATTCGGGAGATGAGCCCCGTGCGCCACGACGGCGACGGGGCCAGAACCGAAAACACTAGATTCAAGATACCGTCAGAGACCAAGGAAACGAACGATGAGGCACCGTAACGCCGGGCGGCAGTTTAGCCGCAACTCTAGCCACCGTAAGGCGATGTTTCGCGCGCTCACGGCCAACCTCGTTGCTCATGAGCGCATCGAGACCACGGACGCCAAGGCCAAGGAGCTGAAGCGTGTCGCCGAGCGCTTGATCACCCACGCTGTCCGATTGGGCGATGTGGCGTTCACGCCGCAGGACCAGCTGTCGCCGACCGACAAGGCCAAGCGCCAGGCGGCCCAGCAGCGCATGGGTCGCTTTCTGCGGCGCTTTGCGATCGTCAAGCAGTCGGGCGAGGACGTGAAGATCGACTTGGTTGAGAAGGTGTTCCTCGATCTGGCGCGGCGGTTTAAGGGCCGTCCGGGTGGCTACACTCGCATCATCAAGCTCGGTCACCGACGTGGTGACAACGCTCCGATGGTGCTCGTGGAGTTCGTGGTCGAGGCGGGCGAGCCTCACAAGCGGGTGAAGAAGGTAAAGGCTGCCAAGACGGACGACGCTAAGAAGCCCGTCAAGAAGAGCGAAGCCAGCGGCGCGAAGAAGACGGCCAAAAAAGCCGTCAAAGTCGCAGCGGGCTGAGGCCTAGGGCGACGGGGCTTCCGGCGAAGGCTTGGAGGCGTCGTCGCGGTGAGACGAGTCGGCGAGGCGTCTGGGCCGCCGCAAGAGAATGAAAGCGATGGCCATTGCCGCTGCGCCCATCATGGCGGCAGCGGCAATAACGCGTGCGCGCTCCGATCGTCGGGGCTCGCCGCGTTCGAAGCGTACAAGCACGCTTCTGGCGAGGTGGTTCGCGCTGTCGAGATCGAGCGCGCGCTGCAGCAGCGTGGCGTCGGCGATACCCCGCTCCTCCAGGTCCTCCGCTTCCAGAGTGAGTCGCAAGCTGGAAGCTGCCCTTAGTTGTGGGTCGAGGCGCTCCGCTCGGCGCAGCGCGGCCAGCGCCTGCGGCCTCGACTTGTCCAGCTCGGCCTGGGCGAACGCCAGGTATCCGGCGGCGAGCTCCTTCTGCCGTTCGAAACTGGGCGAGCGCGCGAGCAGCTGATCGAAGTTCGCTCGCATCGCCGAAAGATCGCCACGGGCTTGGGCAGCTTGGCCCTGTTCAAATAGCCTGCCGACCTCCGCCAAGCGAAGCTTGTCGAACTCAGCGAACAGCTCGCGTGCGGTCCGCTCCCAGCTCCAGTCGCGGGCAGGCTTCTTCCCCACGACGTTCTCGTAGGTGTCGCGGAGCTGCCAGGCGCCCACTTCTCCAGTTAGCGCCACCGCCTGCCGAGCCGCTTCGCGGATCTGGGCTCGTTCGCTGTTGGCAAAAGAAACCACGATGCGTAGGGCCTCGGGATTCCTGGTGCGTCCGTAGGCGCGGAGCACGTCGGCCAAGACGCCCTGGTCTTGGGTTTGTACCGCTTCGCTAGGGATGACCTTTCCCAGAAGGTCGAGCTGTCGAACCGCCCATTTGGCGATCTTCGGGGCGGGGTGGCGTTCGGCCTCGATGAGCGCAGGCACCGCCCTTTCGCCGAGGCGGGCGAGCGCGTGCTGCGTGGTGACGCGTAAGAACTCACCGAAGCGCGCGTACACGTCGACCAGGCCTCGAACCGCTTCCACCGTACCGACTGCTTCGAGCATGCGGGAGAGCGCGAGCACTGAGACCAGATCGCGCCAGGCTTCCGACTTGGGATTCGGATGCGAACAGAGGCGCGCGAGGTAGTCAACCCCTGACTGGGCCTTGTCCGACTCCACCTCGTCCGCCTTTTGCTCCAGGCCTTCGCGGCGTGTCTTCAGCAGCAGGCGCTTGAGCGCGTCCTTGTCCGTCGCATCGGAGATGGCGCCAAGCCGGAACCGGATGGCGTCGACGTGCCGGGGCATGCTCTCGAGCAGCTCGCGGAGCGCGCCCTCGCGATCGGCGTCGTCGCTGGTCAGGCGACCGAGCAGCGCGTCGACCTCGGCTAGATCAGCGGCTCCCGGCCTGGCCACTTCGATGGCGGGCGTGCGCGGTAGCTCGGGCAACTTGCCGCGGTCCGGACCCAAGCCGCTCGCCGGTTGCGTTGCGCCTGGATTGTGCGTTTGAGCGGAACCTGGGCGAGGCTGCGATGCCCAACCGAACGCGGTGACAACCAGCAGCACGCGGAGACGTGAAGAGCTCATCAATCCAGGATGCGAAAGTCTGGAAAGTCGCCAGCGAAACTGCGCCAGCGAGTGTCCACGCGTTCGACACGGGCGGCGCTCGGCCCCTTCTGGGCCCAGCCGTAGAGTTCGCGAATGGAGACCTCCTCGCCCTCGGCCACGATTTCGACTGTACCGTCGGCGCGATTCTTGACCCAACCGGTCAGACCCAACCGGCGTGCCTCGCGCTGCGTGGATGCCCGGAAGTACACGCCTTGTACGCGCCCGCGCACCAGCAATTGCAGCTGCTTCAAAGCCATTTCAGGGTCGAGCGTAGCGCAATTTGTCGGGTCCTCGGCAACCCTTGTGGAAAAGAGAGCCGGTTTCGTGGTTCGATCGTCGGCGTGTCTGCCACGACCTCGGACTCGGCAACCTCGCCGTCGGCCGCCGCCACGCTGACGGCGAGCGGCGCGGCGTCGACCGCGTCCACGCCGGCGTCAGGCTCGCCGGCCATCCCGGCTTCGATTTCGGCGCCGGGGGTGCCGTCGGCGTTCGGCCCGACGACGCTGTCAGGCACGTCGTCGGTCGCGGCGTTGCTGGTCGCCCTACGCCATGAGGAGCGTGTCTCGCAGGCGCTCAGAGAGGTGGGCATTGCGCTTGGCACCACGTTCGATCTCGACGAGCTGCTCGAACTCATTCTGGCCAAACTGACGGAGCTCGTCGAGGCAGACCGGGCCACCCTTTACTTGCTCGACGAGGCTCATAACGAGCTGGTGAGCCGCCTCGTGGTGGGCGAACAGGTGCGTTCGATTCGCATGAAGGTGGGGCATGGCATCGCGGGCGTGGTGGCTGAAACCGGCCGAGCCATCCGCGTCAAGGATGCCTACACGGACGCCCGTTTCGAGCGCGATTGGGATCTGCTCACCGGCTATCGGACTTCGAGCATCCTGGCGGCGCCGCTCAAGAACCACCTCGGGCGCACCATTGGCGTGATCCAGATTCTGAACAAGCGGGGAGCCGACGAGTTTACCAACGAGGACGAGGCAATTCTTTCGGCGCTCTCCACGCAGGCCGCCGTTGCCATCGACAATTCACGCTTGTTCTTGTCGCTGATTCAGAAGAACAAGCAGCTCCTGGACACCAAGGGTGAGCTGGAGCGTAGGCTTCGCGATCTCTCCTTGCTGTTCGAACTCGAGCGAGCCACTGGGCGAGCCACTTCTTTGTCGGAGCTAGCGCTCGCGCTGCTGGGCCTGGCGGCGAAGGCGACCGAGGCTCGCGGCGCGGCGCTGCTGGTGGCCGAGGAGGACTCTGGCGACCTAGTTCAGTACGTCTACGACGCTGAAGCGCCCGATAAACTCGCCCAGATCGGGGTGAAGGCCGGCGAAGGTCTGCTGGCCGCGGCGATGGGGCGAGACGAACTGCTCCGAGTGGCGCCGGGTGAGCAGAGTGCGCACTGGCGCGAGGCCGTGGAGGGCCGGTTGCCTTTCCTGGTGGAGTCAGCGCTGGTGCTCCCGCTTGAGGGCGACCACGCGCCGCTTGGAGCCGTGGGGCTATTTGGAGCCGTGGGTGCGCCGGCCTTCGGCGAAGAGGATGAAAGCCTGATGCGTCTGGTTGGAGCCAACGTGTCGACTGCCGTCCGGCTATTCTTTGCCAGCCAGGCTCGTGAGCGTGGTGAGCGGCTCACTTCTATTGGACGCCTGCTCTCGCAGGTCATTCATGACTTCAGGACGCCGATGACCGTGATCAGCGGCTACGTGCAGTTGATGGCGGGGGCTGCCGACGCGAAGAAGCGCCACGAGTACTCGGAGGAAGTGCTGAAGCAGTTCGATGTCCTGACCGGGATGCAGCGTGAGGTGCTTGAGTTCGCGCGCGGAGAAAGTACGCTCTTTGTGCGACGCGTCTACCTGCACAAGTTCTTCGGAGATCTGAAGCGTCAGTTCGAGCTTGAGTTGACGACTTCGGCCGTGCCGATCGAGCTGGTACTCGATATCGATACCAAGGTGGTCGCGCGGTTCGATGAATCGCACGTTGCGCGAGCGGTCCACAATCTGGCGAGGAACGCGATCGAAGCGATGGCCGTGACCGGCGGTGTGCTGACGATTCGGGCGAGGCTCGAGGAAGCGCGGCTCGGGTCGGGTAGAGGAGGTCGAGAGCTCGTGATCGTTGTGGCGGACACCGGACCGGGTATTCCTCCGGCCATCGAGGGCCGGTTGTTTCAATCCTTCGTTACGATGGGCAAGCAGGGCGGGACCGGGCTCGGGCTGCCCATCGTGAAGAAGATCGTCGAGGAGCACGGCGGCACGGTGGGCGTGAAATCCAGTGCGAGCGGTGCGAGCTTCGAGTTGCGACTGCCTCAGCCGGAGCCGGCGCCCGGTGCGGAGCCGGCGCCCAGGGACGCTAAGCGTCAGCGTTCGCCCACGTGAAATTGCGCAGCGCTCAGTAAAACGCGCGCCCGGGCCGGGTCGTTTCAAGCCAGAGTAGTTGCGAATGCCGGCTCGTCAGCGCCTCCCGCTCCTCGAACAAAGGCAACTCGAGCTGTCCACCTGCGCTTTCTGCCCCAAGCTGTGCCGGGCGAGCTGCCCGGTGTCCGATGCTCGGCCAAGCGAAGCTGTCACGCCCTGGGGCAAGATGACGAGCGCTTTCGATCGGGCTCGCACCGGCAGCGTCGACGCCGAGCAGGCTGAGCTTGCCTGGGCTTGCAGCGGTTGCCTTGGTTGCCGTGAGGCCTGCGATCACAGAAACCCCGTGGTCGAGACGCTGCGCGACGCTCGGGCGGACTATGTGGCTCTCGGCCATGCTCCCAAGAATGTGGCTTCGCTGCTGGCGCGCCGCGAACAAATCGAGGCGAGACTCGAGGCTGCCGTGAAAGCCTTGAGCGCGGAGCCGGGCGTCAGCTTGCAGGCTGAGAGGACCCTCCTGCTTGGCTGTCGCTACGCGACCGAACTCCCGGAGGTCGCGAAGGATGCCATCGCGGTTGCCACCAAACTGGCGGGTCCGTTGCGTCTGGCCTCCGGCTGCTGCGGCGCTTGGCAAGATGCGGCGGGCATCCCCGACGCCGCACGGGCCACGCGCGGACGCCTAGCGGTGGAACTGGCTTTGGGGAATCGTCCCGGCGGCCCCGGGGCGCCTCCGCGCCTGCTCGTTCTCGACCCCGGCTGCGCGCTTGCGCTGCGAGACTTTTCGCCGGTCACGCTGGTGGAGCTTGCCCGAGCGGACGCGCAGCGATTTTCGGCTGGCTCAGGGGCGAAGCAGACGCTGCGCTACCACGATGCCTGTTCACTCGGTCGAGGGCTCGGTCTGTACGAGCAGCCGCGCGAGCTACTGCGGGTGGTACTGGGTGAGCCCGCGCTGGAGTTCGAGCGGAATCGTGAGGCGGCCCGGTGCTCAGGCGCTGGCGGGCTGCTGCCCGTGAGCATGCCGGAGGTCGCTGGCGTCGCCGCGCAGCAGAGGTTGGCTGAGCACGAGCGATTGGGCGGCGGTACCGTCGTCACCGGATGCGCCTCGAGCTTGTCGATGTTTCGCAAGCAGGGCACGCAGGCGCTGGATTTGATGACCGTGCTGGCACGTGGGCTGACGCGCAATGCTTGAGCCTTCGCGGGAAATCGCGCGCACTCCGCCTGGAACTCGCCGTCGTCCTGTCGCCGCGCGTGTCTTGGCGTCGTTCGCCGTCGTGGTACTGGCGTTCGCGGCCGCGTCCGGCTTCTGCATCTTCGCGCAACGCCAGGCGGTGCAAGAGGCGAACCTCATGCGTACTGGCTACTTCCCGCTGGCGTTGGCCGTCCGCGATGTCGTGGCCAAGCAAGACACCTGGAACACCCAGCTCAATCACATCACCTCCGCAAGAAATCCGGCCGATATCCGGGTTTGGTTCGACTTGGCTCTGCGGATCGGACGGCCCAGGCTGTTTGGCGGGGCTAGGGCTGCAGTTACGCGCGCCTTCTTGGAGCAGGGAGCCGGACAATCCCATCGGATTGGCGACGAGTTGCTGCGCGAGATTGGTGAGGCCGAGCGCTTCATCAGCGGCGACGGCGAGCGGCTCGGCCGGCTCTTCGATGCTCTGGACCGACGAGACACCGCGGCGGCGGAGCGGTTGCGCGACGAGCTTGTCACGCGCGGATCGCAGCAAGGCAAACGTCTGGCACAGCTAGGCAAGCGGGTCGAGCAAAGCGTGGACAGCCTCGTCGCTCAGGCGCGCGCTCGCGAACGGCTGGCGACGTGGCTGCTCGTCTCGCTCACGGTCGTGACCCTGCTCATTGGAGCGGCAATGGCCATTTACGCTAGACGCATGCTCCAACCACTCGGCTTGGTTACTGAACGCGCGAAGGCGGTGGCCTTGGGCGACCTCAAGCCGCGTGACGCGGTGGTCTCGAACGATGAGATCGGGGAGCTTGCCGCCACCTTTGAGAGCATGGTGAGCGCTATTGCGCGAGCGAACGAGCAGCTCCTGGTTGCCGAGCGCCTCGCGACCATCGGTAAGATGGCCGCGCACGTTACGCACGAGATCCGTAACCCCCTCTCGTCCATCGCGTTGAACCTCGAACTATTGGAGGAAGAGTTGCCGCCTTCGGCGGAGGAAGCCCAAGCTCTGCTCCGCGCCATCAAGGCTGAAGTCGAGCGCCTGTCGGGCCTCAGCGAGCAATACCTGTCGGTTGCTCGCCAACGGCCCCAAGAGCTGCGGCCCGAGAATCTGTGCGAAATCGTAGAGGAAGCCTGCGAGTTCGTGCGCCGGGAGTTGTCGCAGGCCGGAATCACCCTTAGTTTCGAGACCGACGCGCCCGATCACGTGCTGCCGGTGGACGAGGCGCAGATCCGCCAGGCCCTGCTGAACTTGTTGCGCAACGCTCGAGAGGCCATGCCCAGCGGGGGTCGCGTCGAGGTGCAGCTGCGCCGCGCCGAGAACGGGGTTGATCTCTTCGTTGAGGACGAGGGCGAAGGTCTACCGGCAGCGGTACGCGAACGCCTGTTTGAGCCCTTCTTCACGACGAAGGCTCACGGCACGGGCCTCGGCCTTGCGATCACGCGTCAGATCGCCGAAGCCCACGGTGGCTATGTGAGAGTGGAGCCTCGCGAGCCTCGCGGGACCAGAATCGTCCTGCACCTGCAGCCCTGAGCGCGGGCTCACACACTTGGGCTGGCTCGTGGCCTGCTCGCTAGTTCTTGCTTGGAAATAGGTCGAAGTGTCCCCCGACCATCAGCGTTGCCCAGGCGTGCCCGTCGTTCTGGGCCAAGCCGCGTCTCAGGGAAGAGACGGTGCCATTGCGATCGACTCGCTGCACATTGCTAAACGCGCCTACGCCGACGGTCAGAAGTGGTGAGAGCGTCAACGTGCGGCTTAGGCGGATGTCAGCACCAAGGCCCAGCCGCGCTTCCAGCGGCGCATCCGTGAACTGGTACTCAACGCCGTTCGCGAAGGTCGTGCGGGCGCGTCGCAGGCCGATGGCTACCTCGGTCAGGAAACCGATACGGTTTGGATCCGAGCTGGCACGCAGGCCCAGCGCCCAGAAGTCGCTCTCCGCGCCATCTTGCTCGGCTCCGTCCAGCTCCCGGGCGCTGCCGGAGCGCAGCTGGGCGCGCTCCCAAAGCGCAAACACCGTGTAGTTTCGAGAAAGCCGGGCGCCGACGTCGAGCTCGAGCAGGGGCCCGGACGCTGCGAAGTCGCTCCATGGGCGTCCCTCGAGAACGTATGAGCCGTCAGGGGCCTGCACCACGGCGTCCGCCCACACGTTGCCAAACGGGACGAACCAACCCAGGCGCGCGCCGACCCACAGCGCCATCTTGGGAGCAAGGTGGCGGGGTTCGGGAGGTGGCGGGGGTTCGTAGAGCGGTCGACCTGCCGGAGGCGGAGGCTCGAACGGGGGCGGGCCGGCGGATGGAGCTGCGGCCTCGGTTGGGCTTGCAGGGGGCTCCACATAATATTGGTCCCCGGGGGGAGGAGCTGCCGCCGCCGCCTCCGGTGGGGGCGCCGGGGCCTCCTGCGGAGCGACGGGGCGGCTCGACGTGACAGCAGGCGGCGGCGCCGTCGTGGCGGCAGGTGTTGGAGCTTGAGCCCAAGCCACGCCGGGCGCGGCTACG